>JAKMEW010000390.1 GCA_022425745.1 Rubripirellula sp. | reverse complement strand
AGTTCAATCACCCTGCACATCTTTCGAAACGCGGAAACAGGCACTCGTTGGCTTAGCTAAAAATGGGGTAGGGCAGAACACGATTCTTCAACTTGTCACGGACAACCAATTTCCCTCGGAAATGCGTTTGCTCGCTGGTGGATTACTCTCGCGATCCAACAACGAGAATATCAGGGAAAGAGCCAGTCGACTGTTACCCCAGCCACAGCAAAAAAACGCCGCTCCACTTGCCCCCATCGATCAACTCGCAGGAATGAAAGGCGATATTGCAGCCGGAAAAAAACTATTTGAAGGCGTTGCAACCTGTTCCAACTGCCACATCATCAATCGCATTGGAAAAGAAGTTGGACCAGATCTCTCGGAAATCGGAAGTAAATTATCTCGCGAAGCAATGTATACAGCGATCTTAGACCCCAGTGCTGGTATTAGCCACAACTACGAGAACTTCTCTGTGCTGACACTCGACGGCCAAGTCATCAGCGGCTTGAAGGTATCCGATTCCGACAAGGAAGTGGTGATTCGGACGGCAGAAGCTATCGATCGAAGAATTCCACAAGACGAAATTGAACTGGTCAAAAAGTCAGAGAAATCAATCATGCCTGAAAACTTGCATCATGCTTTTGACCAGCAAGGCCTCATCAACCTGGTTGAATACATGGCTTCCCTTACAAAAAAATAAAAGCCATCGTGTAACTGACTAATGACAATCGACACTACAGCCTTTGTCATTCACCTTGGCTCGTCAGAGGTCGCGTTGAAGGTACTCCACCCGACCTTTGATTTGGTGGCGTCCCAAAGGCCCCCAGTCGCGTGAATCGACTGATAGAGGCACATTGTCGCCCAACACAAAATACTCACCTTCTTTTAAAAGCAGCGGATATCTCATTCGATCTTGCGGGCGTATTCGATATTCCAATAGCCTTTCGACGGCGAGACCGGTAATCGCCGAGCCTTGAACCGATCTTATCAGGGCAATGGGATGTTCATGATCAACATCAAATACATTTTCATCTTGCAAGACCGGCGTGCCCTCAAAGCAGGAAATCTGAAACCACTCACCCTCGCATAGCGAGCGATCAACACGGCGGACACCTTCCTCAGTCCAAAAGTAAACTTCCACATCGGTTGCGTCCGAAGCAATGCCGGACACCCTGAGTCGATCCACTGAAAATAGTCGACGACTTATTCCGATGTTGAAAGTGAAATCATCCCAAACTGGGGAATTGACCCCTCGGGGATCAAGTGATCCGGGCGAAAAAATTATCTGACCCTTGGAATCAGCTCGTGCCACCCAGCTTTCAGGAACCCATTGCTTCCCTTCGCGAAAAGCCCGTTCCTTCGATGCAACTGCGGGCGCCTGTACCTTTCCTACTGAACGATCCCCACAAACCAAGAACCAAGGAAGCGGAAAACGCATTGGATGTTCGACCAGAACGTCTTCGATGCGGACACCGTTGATCGTCAAATGCACACCGTTCAATCCAATCGTATCACCTGGCAGTCCGACTAATCTCTTGACATGTAAGCCAATTTTATTGGAAGCAATGACTAAAGCACCTCGTTCAAAGTGTTCGATCAATTGCGAATCAGTGCTCGAGAATGAACTAGCGTTAACGCGATCACCCAGATATTCAGTTTGGATGTCTGCTACTTCAACAATCAAACCACAAACCCAACATGCGGTTTCATTCGCAGCATCATCTTCGCGATTCAATACAAAACTTAAATTGGCCTCTCCGCAAACACGACATGACCACTGACGACAACTCCCAAACAGTGTGGGCGCCATCGATGGACCATCTACACGAAACCATTCACCGTAACTAGCAGAATTGCCAACGCCAAAATCCCGTGATTGCTCTGATGCCACAACACCCGAACGAATCTTCGAATAACGCAGGAGAAAAAGAACAACTCCGCCGAAGGCGATCACTACAGCAACGAACCCCAAAAGTAAGAATTGCGACCGTTTGCCTCGAACCATGTCGGAACCCTCGTGCACTTGAATCCGGGAGCCGCAGAGCAAAAAGATTGCTCGAAAAGAAACTCTCGGATTACCACCTGATACAGATGCTATTCGTAGTCAAATTGTTTCAGCATTTTAAGGTGCAAATAGTTGGAAGGTGAAGCTCTCTGATCAAGTGTACCAAAGGACTGATCAAGCACATTCAAAATCGCCTCAAGGGCAGGATCAGGCCGCATAAATTCCTGCCCGAAACCGCTTGTCTAGCAGACTCCTTCCTCCCGATAACTTGACGACTCCTTCCACAAAAACCATGGCTCTAACAAGTTTTCACGGCAATGGCTATACTGACCGCCCGCGGCAGCCGGCATTCGGGCAGCATGAGTCACCAAACAGGTGATCCCGTGTTATAAATCAGCCCGCCCGAGCTAGCTGTTCCAACATGACTCAACAGAATCTAATTGACGCATTTTTATTAGGACACATCGCTGATGCCGAAGGGAAATCGTGGCCGGATGGGCCAAATCTCAGGAGTCAGAATTGCAGCGACTGGGTCGTACGCACCGAAAGAAATCGTCACCAATGAAGATCTAGCAGCTCTAGGCTGTGACAGTGAATGGATTATCCGAAGAACGGGTATCCGAGAACGGCGGAAGGCGGCTCCCGATGAAGCGACGAGCGATCTTTGCTACGAAGCGGCCAAAAAGTGCATGGAGAATGGAAACGTCGATCCAGAAGAAATCGACTTGATCCTTGTTGCAACGATCACACCGGATCACCCAACGCCATCCACTGCATGCCATTTGCAGCGGCGACTAGGTGTTCTAGCTCCCGCAATGGACATCAACGCGGCCTGCGCTGGTTTCATGTACGCCCTCGTGACCGGCGCGCAGTTTGTGAAATCCGGCAACAGCAAATGCGCTCTGATCATCGGCGCGGATGTGATGAGTAGAACGATCAATCCGGAAGACAAAAAAACCTATCCGCTTTTCGGGGATGGCGCTGGTGCTGTAATCTTGAAACCGAACAGCCAATCAAAAGGTATCGCTTCGTACCAACTAGGGAGCGAGGGATGCGGTGGCGAAATGCTCTGCATTCCTTCCGGTGGAACACGCTCTCCACTAACTCCCGAAGGCTACGAAGCCGGCAAACAGTATTTGCTGATGGATGGTCGTAACGTTTTCAAGTGGGCCGTGCGAGTCGTAGACGATAGTGCGAAACAGGTTCTGCAGCACGCCGACATCTCTGCGAGTACACTCGACCTCGTTATCCTGCACCAAGCGAATCAACGAATCATTGACTCGGCTGTTTCTGATCTCGACGTGCAACGAGAAAAGGTCTTCGTCAATCTTGATCGATATGGAAACACTTCAGGTGCGAGTATCCCCTTAGCTCTTGATGAGGCCGTGCAAAGCAATCGAATCAAAAGAGGTGACCAAATACTGCTTTGCGGGTTCGGCGCGGGTCTTGCATGGGGTACAGCAGTCGTCCATTGGTAAACTAATCGACGTCAGACAGCTGAAGGAAATTCGTTCTATTACAGCAAGTGCTTTGCTTTGACTTCCAAATATTGATTGACCAACGGGGCTGTTAACTCATCAGGAAACGCATCCACGATGAGAACACCGCGGTGAGACAGATCACTCAACACCTGCTGCCGCCAGTGTAAGACATCAGCGGCTGCAGCAGCTCGGTAAATGCAGTAATTTTCGCTCGCCTCATTCTCTACTGCTTCGTACATCGTGCGATCTCTCATCAGCACACCCATTGGCAAATGCGGACCTTTAATTTTGCCAAGATGGTCCACTACCGACTGCGCGTTGACTTCATCGATCACATTGGTCGCCAGAACCACCATCGAACGACGCTTGCAGTGATTTGCCAGATAGAGAAAAGCCTGATCGTACCTAGACTCTACCATTCGAGGGAACTGGTCAAAACCAGCGTGAATCAAACGATTCAGCTGACTGCTACCAGAACGCGGAGGAAGATAGCTGTGTATCTGATCCGAAAAACAAAGCATCCCTACAGCGTCACCTTGCGCCAGCGCAACATAAGCCATCATCAGAATGGAATTAAAAGAATGGTCCAGCAGCGACATCCCATTGTGCTGATTGACCATCATTCGCCCACAATCCAACAAAAACACGACGCGTTGACTTTGCTCGCTTTGAAACTGCTTAACCGTCAAACGGCCGCGTCGCGCCGTACTCCTCCAATCGATATGACGATAATTGTCATCTCGCGTGTAGTCTCGCAATCTTTCAAATTCGTTGTCCTGTCCAATTAATCGCTTCTTGCGAACCCCAATAAGGCTCAAACGATCGGTTTTCGCCAACAGTGCGTAATCAGAAAGCTGCTTGAGATTCGGATAAACATTCAATTCATCTTTAACCGAAAATGTCAGATAGCGATTCCATAATCTCATTGGGCTCTGGAGAACCAAGTCACAGCGTTCCATCAGGAAGGCGCCTCGTCGCTTTGGAGTAATGCGTCGCTGAAGTGTTACCTGATCTAATGAATTGAGGCGTAGTGAATGCGACTCAGGAACAGTTTCGAAGTGATCAGGAAGATCATCTCGCACGGTACCGAAAAGTTTAGATCGCGTTCGATTCTCAATTTCCACCTCGCCAACAAAAGGCACCTCAAGCGAACAGGTTCTAGGAATCTTTCGCCTAACATTGATACCTTGCCTCGTTAACAAGGAACCCCAAACAAGATCAGTGGCTGCGACTACCACAAGAAATAGATCAACAAGAACAGCAATCACAATCACCACGGGGACAAAAATGGCTACGAGACTAATCACCAAAGAACAGGAGATTAATGCAACCCACCACCAAGAAGGATAGGTGCGGAATCCCCAAGCGATCACAATCATCGGTATCGCAACCAGAGCGAAAAGCAACCAAGGCAAACTCAATTGCAACTGAGGCGAACCACCGAAAAACTGCTTTATCGCTTCAAACATATTGCTTCCCCGGTGCAGCGAATTCGTTACTCCACCGATGATTACTCTCAAACTGACAAGAATCCATCGTGATGATTACAAAGCGATGGTAACCGTTTTCGACTCTGTGTAGGCTCGCAAACCCTCTTCACCGAGCTCCCTACCATGGCCACTCATTTTGAAGCCACCAAAGGGCGCGGCGGCATCAAAAACATCGTAACAATTAACCCAAATTGTTCCCGCACGAACGCGTGAAGCAAACTCATGCGACAGTGCTACATCTCGAGTCCACACCGCTGCGGCAAGGCCGTAAAAAGTGTTATTCGCCCGTTTGATGATCTCCTCTTTATCTTCAAAAGTCAGAACACTTAGAACCGGTCCAAAAATCTCGTCCTGTGCAATCGCCATATCATCCTGCACCTCATCAAAGATTGTTGGAGCGATGAAGTAGCCTTGGTCACCAACACGTTCCCCACCTGTAACGCAACGTGCACCTTGCTCCTTACCTTTCTCGATGTATGACATGATCTTTTCAAACTGAGACAAATCAACCTGCGGTCCCTGCTGGGTGTCGGGAGCAAATGGATCACCGACCTTTCGCTGCTCTGTTAACGCTTGCAGTTTTGCAACGAACTCTTCGTGACGCGACCGGTGCACGAAGACTCGGCTACCCGCACAGCAGCATTGGCCTTGGTTGAGAAACAATCCAACGTAGGCACCCTGGACGGCCGCATCGAGATCGGCATCGTCGAAAATAACATTGGGGCTTTTGCCTCCGAGTTCAAACGTCAACCGCTTTAGAGTATCTGCAGATTCTCTTGTGATGATTTGCGCTGTTCGATGCTCTCCGGTAAATGCAACCTTATCAATCATCGGATGCTTTACAACAGCAGCACCTGCAGTCGGACCATAGCCGGGCACGACGTTGATTACCCCATCAGGGATCCCAACGTCTTTTGCCAACTGAGCAAGTCGCAGGCAGGTCAAAGGAGTTTGCTCTGCCGGTTTCATGACGATGGTACAACCAGCGGCCAACGCTGGCCCCCATTTCCATGCCACCATCAAAACCGGAAAATTCCACGGAATGATCTGCCCAGCTACACCAATTGGCTCACGCCGGGTGTAACAAAAGTGGTTACCTCGAATCGGTATCGTGCTGCCATGAATTTTGTCAGCGTACCCCGCGTAATAGCGTAAACAGTCAATAGCCAAAGGAAGATCGACCTTTAGACTGTCCTGATAGGGCTTTCCATTATCAAGCGTCTCTAAGGCGGCTAGCGATTCAATCTCCTGCTCCATACGATCGGCCAGCAAGTAAATAAGTCGACCTCGGTCTCGCGCATCCATTTTTGACCAAGGCCCCTCTTCGAAGGCTTTCCTAGCTGCAACTGCGGCAAGATGAATGTCTTCCCGATCACCTTCGGCAATTCTCGCAATTTCCTTTTCAGTTGCTGGATTAATCGTGGCAAAAGTTTTCCCACTTATTGCGGGAACCCAATTACCGTCAATAAAGCAATCAGTGTGCTGAACCTTCACATCCTGCTCGGAGACTGTACCAACTGACATGAACCACCCCTCATCAAAAACAGACAAATGCCGGCACCACGCGATGTAACAGCTCTTCGCAGTGGTTCCACTAAAAACCATTAAGACCTTCGATCATCCAGTCTAACGCATGGATATCCGCAATGTGGGCCATTGGAACCCACTTCCCACGAGACGATGAATTTCGGACGCGACTCCCTATGTACCGAAAAACTAACGTGGAATATGATTTTTCGTCGCTGGCAAAGGCTCTTGCATCTGGCAGAAACGAGGCATCGTCGGGCTAAAGTAACCCCCGACAACGACGAATCGATTTAATACTCACCCGAAGTACCAACCGTGGAATTATCTTTTCTTGCTTACCTGAGAGGTCGCTGCCGATCACTCCCCAGCATCCACTTAGGTATTGGTGACGATGCCGCCGCAATCATACCCACAGAAAAACTACAACTTTCATGCACCGATCAAATCATTGACGGTGTCGACTTTCTATCAGCTGAACACTCCTTGAGAGATGCGGGCTACAAATCCGTCGCCATCAACATTAGCGATATTGCTGCAATGGGAGGTGTCCCGAAGGCGGCACTCGTGACGCTCACGCTACCACTCGAAGATTCCACCAAGATTGCAGGAGAAGTCTACGAGGGCATTCTTGAGGCTTGCACGAAGTATGGCATTACCATTGCCGGAGGGGACATCTCAACCTATGAAGGTCCCTTAGCGATTAATGTCTGTCTTCTTGGGGAAGTAGCGGAGAATAAAATTTGGCGTCGTAGCGGTGCGAATGAAAATGATGCAATCATGCTCACCGGAGCCGTTGGGGGCAGCATCCTTGGACGACACCTCCGCCCTGAACCGAAAGTTGCGTTAGCTCAGAAATTGCAAACATTGGTAGACGTCACGGCAGCGATAGATATCAGTGACGGCTTATCCCTAGATCTTGACCGCCTCTGTGCCGCTAGCGGTGTTGGCGCCGAACTGGACACGGATCAAATCCCTGTTCACCCCGATGCAGCCAGACTTGCCGAATCCTCGGGACGCTCGGCATTTCAACATGCATGGTCAGATGGGGAGGACTTTGAGTTGCTCCTCACAATGAACCAGCATGACGCAGATCATCTCACACAGCAAAGACCAGAACTCGGCCTGACACAGATTGGGAAGACGGTGGGGCGAACGGGACTTTGGAGAAAATACGACCGAAAGGTTGAGCGATTGCCACCGCAGGGCTACATGCATCAAGGCAAACACGAACAAACAAGCGATTGAAAAGCTAAACCACACGAGCACAAGATGAGCCATCAAGAGATTATCGACCTAACCCATGAACTGATAGCATCCGTTGTAAGTAGCAACTGGAAAACTTACACAAGACTATGCGCAAATGACCTAACCGCTTTTGAGCCCGAGGCCGAAGGCTACCTGATCGAAGGAATGCCATTCCACAAGCACTATTTCGACCTTGCTAATGACTCACCGTATTCTGGTGTCACAACTACCCTGAGCTCCCCGCATGTGCGAATCATGGGGGATGTGGCGGTGATAGCCTACATTCGTGTATCGCAACGGTCCGATGCTTCCGGCAACAGCACCACGTCCACAAGTCGAGAGTCAAGAGTTTGGCATCGAATGGATGGTGCATGGAAGCATGTTCACTTCCATCGATCCTAGGGATCACAATTGCCAATCCAGCATGCGTGCTATCTCGCCAAAGTTTGACTAGACTGTGGTATGACGTTTGTCACCCAATCTGACTTTATCAAACCGTGTTGTACTCAACATGCTGCGTTATCTAATCTTTTTGACTGCAATGATCCATCTATTGCTGCAGTCAGATTTTTCCATTGCTGACGAAAAGAAAACTGAGGCGATTCAGTTTTTCGAGCGACGGATACGTCCAGTACTCGTTGAACATTGCTATGAATGCCATTCAGCAACCTCGAAAATCATTCAAGGTGGATTGCGATTGGATAGCTCGCAGGGGATGCTCTCTGGAGGCGACTCTGGGGCGGTGGTCACGCCACAAGATCCGCAAAGCAGTCTGATCCTAGACTCGCTGCGATACGAGGGGCTTGAAATGCCCCCCAAAGGCCAACTAAGCGAGCAGGTTATCAACGATTTTCAAAAATGGATTCTCGACGGGGCGATAGATCCTCGACTTGATAACAAAACACCGAACGACAAAAGCCAGTGGGACTTAGCCGAAGAGCGAAAAAAGTGGCAGTACCAGCCACCGTTAAAACATCGATTGGCTGACCAATCGAGCGACAACTGGAGTCGCACGTCAATCGACGGCTTCATCTTATCGCAACTTGAGCAAAATGGCTTGTCACCAAATCCCCCTGCATCCAAACGTGATTTTGCACGGAGACTTGCTTATGACCTCACGGGGTTACCTATCGAAGAACACCTGCTGAGTCGCTTCGAAGCAGACGAAAAACCCAATTCCAAAACTCGCTTGGTCGATGCACTTCTCAACACGCCGCAGCATGCCGAACATTGGACTAGATTCTGGTTGGACATCTCGAGGTACGCCGAAGATCAGGCGCATCAAGTCGGGAATAATGACTCGCTAAATTACCCCAATGCCTATCTTTACCGAGACTGGATACTTGACGCATTTGCTTCAGACATGAGCTACCAAGAGTTCGTTCGATTGCAACTCGCAGCAGATCTCGTCGCACCCAATGAATCTCAGCATCAAGCCGCTCTTGGATTTATTGGCCTCGGCCCAAAGTATTATCGACGCAACAGCCCTGAAGTCATGGCCGATGAGTGGGAAGACCGAGTTGACACAGTGACTCGGGGACTACTCGGTCTTACCGTCGCTTGTGCCAGGTGTCACGACCACAAGTACGATCCGATTAGCACCGAAGATTACTACGCTCTTGCTGGAATCTTTGCGAGCACTGATATGTTCAATCAGCCGCTGAATGAATCTGTGGAAAAAAACGGTGATCAATCCAAGCAACCAGGTGATGGATTACATATCGTCCGTGAAGGTAAGCCGCGAGATCTTGCAGTAATGATTCGTGGTGATGTCAATAACCAGGGACAAGTGGTACCTAGACGATTCCTGGAAGTGCTCACCACCAAGAACAAGCGGTATACCAAAGGAAGTGGACGTGCAGAACTTGCGGAATCAATCATTCGCGAACAAAACCCGTTAACAGCTCGCGTCATTGTTAATCGTGTATGGGGACAATTCTTTGGACGTCACCTCATCGACACTCCAAGTAATTTTGGAAACTTAGGATCAAAACCATCACACCCAGAACTACTCGACACACTTGCTGTAGATTTCATGGATCACAACTGGTCACTAAAATGGCTTCAACGAGAAATTGCATTATCAGCAGCCTACGGCCAAAGTAGTGATCGAGAAGAACTGAAGGTAACTAAAGACCCGGAAAATAGACTGATGTGGCATATGCCGCAGAGGAGACTCACTGTCGAGCAAATGCGAGACACCATGCTGGTTGCCGCTGACCGACTGAATCCAGTCGTGAAAGGCAAATCCATTCAACCTGATGACCCCACATCGAATCGACGCACGCTATACAGCAAGATCAGTAGAATGGATCTCAACCGGATGTTGGCGAACTTCGATTTCCCAGACCCGAGTTCGCATAGTGCACAGCGTTTTGAAACGACGACACCATTACAAAAACTTTTTCTGCTTAACAGCCCCTTCGCAATCGCTCAAGCCAACGCTATCGCGACAAGAGTCAAGAACATCAGCAGGTCAGATGAGTCTCGCATCCGAGAACTTTACAGACTCGTCTTGGGAAGGCCACCCTCAACGGAAGAAATTGATGCAGGATATGGCTTCCTAGAAAATGAAATGGATCAAAAATGGCAAGCGTATTCGCATGCCTTATTGATCAGCAACGAAATGTTCATCTTGGATTAATCTGATGAAACCCATCTTAAATCGACGCGAATTACTCATTCGAAGTGGCGCAGGATTTGGCGCGATTGGGCTGGCTGCAACTTTTGGTGAGCAACTACAAGCCGAAACAACTTCGAAGATGACTTCCGCAGGCGATCTAGGACAATCGGGCGATGGATTACACCATCCAGCTAAAGCCAAGCGTGTTATCTTTCTTTTCATGAACGGTGCACCTTCGCACGTCGACACCTTTGACCCAAAGCCTGCTTTAGAAAAATACGCCGGACAACCGCCTAATGAAGGCAACGGAAAGAATCGTGAGGGAGGATTCATGCCTTCACCGTTCCAATTCGCTCGTCATGGTGACAGTGGAATTGAAATGAGTGAGTTATTTCCCAACCTAGCCAAACGCGCTGATGACCTCTGTGTAATCCGGTCAATGCACACCGATGTCCCGAACCACGAACCCGGACTGCTGTTAATGCAGTCGGGACACCAGCAGCCCACCCGGCCGAGCATTGGCTCTTGGCTTTCATACGGACTGGGATCCGAGAACAAGAATCTCCCCTCGTTCATTGCCCTCTGTCCTGGCCTGCCCGTAGTGGGCCCTCAGCTATGGTCGAACGCTTTCTTGCCGGGCATTCATCAGGGCATGGAAGTGGATACAAATGAAAAGACGGTTGATCGCCTAATCGCAAATTTACACCACCCCACCATGGACGGTGAATCGCAGCGAAAACAGATTGCGTTGATTCAGCAATTGAATCAAATGCACAAAAGTGGCTTGAGTGACCACAACCTGCTCAATGCCCACATTGATGCCATGCAAACCGCCTTTAGAATGCAGACGGACGCTACTGATGCATTCGATCTGAGCAAAGAAACGACCGCCACCCGGACGATGTACGGTGAATCAGAATTTGCCAGAAGCTGCCTTCTCGGCAGAAGACTGCTGGAGCGTGGGGTACGCGTGGTTCAGGTTTTCTATGTGCGAAAAGGACAGAAACAACCTTGGGACACTCATCAGAAAAATAACGAAGGTCACCGCAAACTTTGCGGGGACGCGGATCAAGCAACAGCAGCATTGATTGGAGACCTCAAAGCGAGAGGGATGCTTGAAGACACGCTGATCATCTGGGGTGGTGAATTTGGTAGAACTCCATACGCGCAAATGAATAAGTCTGACGACCTTTCCAAAGCAGGACGCGACCATCACCACACGGGATTCTCGATGTTTCTTGCTGGTGGTGGAATCAAACAAGGTTTTACTTACGGCGAAACAGATGAACTCGGGATGCATGCTGTGCAACATCGAGTCCACGTGCATGACTTACATGCAACGATCCTCCACCAAATGGGTATAGACCACACGAGATTAACATTCCGTTATTCGGGTCGCGACTACCGCCTCACCGATGTTCACGGAAAAGTCGTCGGCGACCTCATCATCTGAACACGATCACCAAACCATCATCAATCAAACTATCGCAATCAAATCAAAAACCAAACTTTACAATGCATTCGCACCTACTTTCCTTAGTCAGCATGATCTCGCTTTGCTTTTTTCAAGGCATCATACTTGCCGAATCTGACAGGCCCAACATCCTCTGGATTACAAGTGAAGACAACGGTCAGGAACTTGGCTGCTACGGGGACCGTTACGCCATCACCCCAAATCTCGACAAGTTAGCCAGCCGATCACTGAAATATCAAACCTGCTGGTCAAATGCACCCGTCTGTGCCCCAGCGAGGACGACGATCATTTCGGGCATGTATGCAACGAGCCTTGGAGCACACCACATGCGAAGTGGAGTGACCCTGCCAGAGGAAATCAAGCTGTACCCTCAACTGCTTCGGGAATCTGGTTACTACACCACTAACCACACGAAAACCGATTACAACTTCGACGGCGAAGGTGGAGGTTGGCACGACAGTGGACGAACTGCCCATTGGAGAAACCGACCAAGCAAAACCACCCCATTCTTTTCTGTCTTCAATTTCACTGTCAGTCATGAAAGTAAAATCAGATCAAAACCGCATAAACTAAAACACGATCCGGCACTCGCGTCGCTGCCTGCCTACCATCCTGACACGCCGGAAGTGCGTCGTGATTGGGCCCAGTATTACGACAAGGTGACCGAAATGGACGCGCAGGTCGGAAGCCTTCTCGAACAACTAGCCGCGGACGATCTGACCGACTCGACAATCATTCTGTACTACGGCGACCATGGAAGCGGTATGCCTCGGAGCAAACGTTGGCCATTTGACTCCGGTTTACGCGTCCCTTTATTGCTTCATATACCTGAACAATTCTCTGACCTTGCTCCATCTAATTACCAAGCTGGCGGAAGTTCTGACCGGCTCGTTTCCTTTGTCGACTTAGCTCCAACTGCATTGAATCTCGCGGGTGCAGAGCAACCTGACTACATGCAAGGATCTCCTTTAGCTGGAAAAGAGATCCAGCCCGGGCCCAACTATTTGTTTGGATTTAGAGGTCGAATGGACGAAAGAATCGACATGGTTCGATCCTGCACTGACGGCCGCTACGTCTACATGCGTCACTTTTATCCAGAACGCCCGTACCTCAAACATGTGGATTACATGTTTCAAACTGAAACGACTCGTGTTTGGAAACAACTATTTGATGAGGGGCAACTAAATGAAGCACAATCAAAATTCTGGAAAACGAAGCCAGTCGAAGAACTGTTTGACTTAGAACAAGATCCGAGTGAAGTGGAAAATCTCGCGGGCACTGAAAAACATGCAGACAAACTAAAAGAGATGCGAGATGCATTGAGAAACTGGATGACTAACAGCCTCGACTTGGGAGTCATGCCCGAGGCAGAAATGCATCGACTATCCGCGCCGATATCACCAAGGGCATTTGCCGAAAGGAATCAAAGCAAGGTAAAGCAGTGGATCAACCTGTCTTTTAAATCCCTAGAGAGCGACAAGCATTCAGTCAATCTTCAGCGACTTGCAAAAACGGGTGACTCCGTCGAAAGATACTGGGCGGCACGGGGCCTGTCACAGGTAACGCCGACTGCCGACACCCTGAAGACCCTGACCGCGTTGATCGATGATGAGTCCCCTAGCGTCGCCATTGCGGCATGTGATGCTTTAATTCACCTTGGTACAAAACAGCAAAGCAAATTAGCTGCGGATAAATTGATTGATCTTGCTAATGTTGAGAACACGGGCCATTTCGCAGCGATTGCGGCACTCAACGTGATTGACATGAACAGCACACTGTCCGGTGAACAGATAGCGAAGCTCAAACAACTACCGCGATCGCTTACGTCCCCTCCAACAAGAGTCGGCAAGTACGTTGGCAAACTGATCGATCATGCCACTGCACCCTCAGAGAATCAATGAACGGCCTGCATCGAGTGTTAAAAAACTCAAAACAAAGATAGGTCGCCCTTGGCGGACAGGAAACTTTAAGGAACGTTGCACCGCGAAAATAATTTGGGTACTGCTTAAAAACAGAACCGGTTATGCTCCACCGAGTTCCTCGAAATGAAGGCTGATTGAAACATGGAAATTCTTGGCGGTCCGTTGTTCGGTGCAGCTGGGGCTGGCGAGTCACATGGCCCCGCAGTCACAACCATTGTTTTTGGATGTCCCGCTGGTCATTACTTAAAGCGTGATCAAATTCAAGCCTTCCTCGATCGACGCCGTCCGGGTGGCAACCGGCACGGCACTCCCAGAAATGAAAAAGACAAAGTTGTTCTACTTTCAGGACTTTACCAAGACGATCACGACAAACTACTCGGCAAGTCCGTTGTCTCCGTTGAAGTAGATGGTCAAACATTTGAAACCGAAGGATTTGACGAAGGATTTACAACGGGAGAACCCATTGCTGCGATGGTTCTATCCACTTCGAAGAAATCCGGAGATTACACCCAGTTCGCGGGACTTGAAGGTGAAGTCCGTCCAGGCCACACCGACCTCGTCAAGTTTCACAAGTCATTTGGATTTGTCGACATCCGTGGCGGCGGACGATCCAGTTACCGAGTGACAATCAGCGATGTCATCGCCGGTTCAATTGCTCGCTCTTTTTTGCATGAAAAGTTTGAAACCGTCATCCTTTCCTCGATCTGTCAGGTAGGTCCTCTACGCGCAAAGGAAACGCTTACCTCAAGACTTTCAACGCTTGCATCCAACGGATCCCAAGGACGGTATTCCAGTGAAGATCTCAACTTGATCGAACAGCAGCTAGCTAGTGCAGAAATACACTCCATTGATACCTCCTTCGCAAAAGATGCTGGTGAACTGATCAAAGAAACTCGCAAGGCAGGCGATTCAATCGGCGCCGCTGTTGAAGTGGTAGCAGTTAATGTACCGCCGCTCTTGGGTGACCCGCTTTATCAAAGCCTGAAACTGAAGCTTATGGGATCACTCGGTGGACTCAATGCTGCAGAGTCATGTGAGATGGGAGACGGAATCGATGTCATCGACCGGCTTGGAAGCGAAAACAATGATGCAATCCGCCAGCACGGTTATGTGACCAATTCCCATGGGGGACTTCTCGGAGGCATCACCACTGGGATGCCGCTCGTTTGCCGAGTGGGTTTCAAGCCGACATCAACGATCAATCAGCCTCAAGAATCGGTCAGAAAGAATTTGCAAGAGATCAAATTTGAACTCAACAAAGGTAGACACGATCCTTGCGTCGGTGTTCGAGCCGGAATCACCCTCGAATCGAGAATGGCAATTGAACTTCTGAATGCTGCAATGATGCACCAAGCAAAAAAGATCGACTCCAACCTTTCGAATCTATTCTAGTGCAGCCGAAGTACGCCACAGTGGCGATGCTTGAATCCGTTCGATTTGCGCGATCACGATAAGAGATTTCAGCTTACTGGACTGCATGTTTTCCAAGCCGCTCAATCTCAAGCACTTTTTCTAATCGCTGAGCATGACGAGCTTCTGGGACATATCGCGCCGCGAGAAACGAGTCGATAATTTCGAATGCCAACTCCGAACCAATGATCCTGCCCCCGATACACAGAACATTCATGTCATCATGCTCGACACCCTGATGGGCAGAGTAGGTGTCGTGGCAAATTGCAGCGCGAATACCGGGAATCTTGTTCGCGGCAACACTTACTCCTACTCCACTGCCACAGACAACAATCCCGCGATCCACGCGGCCGGAAAGAATTTCTTTTGCAACGGCTACTGCAAAGTCGGGATAGTCGCATCTCTGATCACTATCGGTACCGCAATCAATCAACTCAACGACGCGAGACGCGTACGCCTCTGTGATCGACCGCTTGAGTGGAAATCCTGCGTGATCGCCTCCGATGGCAATTCGAATTGGATGTTGATCTGACATTGGATGAGTGGTGAGGGCTAGCATGTATAAACAGGAATGGTTGTGATACCCGCGATCGCTCCAAATTCCCACGGGGTATTCGGTAAAATTCCAGTAACACCCAAGGTTTGAACGGTAAAAACGACGGTTTTAGGAGCTCCAATGCCTTTCCTGCGAGCAAAGTGGCAAGATTTGGTCATGGTCAATTGGTCCATTCCCGAAGCACTTTTGGCTCCTCTAGTACCTGAAGGCTGCCAGCTCGATAAGTTCGAACAGAAAACCTATGTCTCACTCATTGCATTTCTTTTTAAAGACACGCGAGTAATGGGGTTAAGCATCCCTGGGCATCGTCATTTTGAAGAAGTGAATCTCCGTTTTTATGTGACTCGAACCACCCAAACGGGTGAGAAACGTCGAGGAGTCGTCTTTATCAAAGAGTATGTACCCAAAAAGATGATCGCATTGGTCGCGAGATGGGTCTACCAGGAACCGTATTTTGCAATCCAAACCTCCCATACGTCTTCAAATCATCACGGGGGCGCTCGCAACATACAGTACCAATGGGGGGATAATTGGCTGTCTGTTGAGGTTGGCAAGCAGTCCCGGAACCTCGCTAATGGTTCGCTGGAGCACTTCATAGCGGAGCACTACTGGGGATACACGCAGACGACCAGAGGCACTCGAGAATATCAGGTCGAACATCCACCGTGGAAATGGCGCACGATCAACGATTATCAGAGTTGTATCGACTACGAGTCGCTCTACGGGTCGAAATGGTCGATTCTTAACGAGCTACCACCGGATAGCGTGTTTCTTGCGGAGGGCTCCGAGATCTCTGTCTCGCCGTGGGGTCGGCTGTAGGACGGCTAGAGACTCAGAATTGTGATTAAAGCGGCTTGTTAGCTGTTGTGGCTTGAAAGTTGCTCTGCTACCGTTACGAAATACCGCGCAGTTCACGGTGAAACGCGTTGCAATGACGACCTTTTTCAACCTCTAGCCCTTATTTGAGCCATCGAGCGACTGGTTTTTCCCCTGACCTTCTCTGTGCGTCCACGCGTCGCGGTCAGAATTTTGGAAAGCCGGGTCGTCAGTCCTGCTCGGCAGTAGCTCATCTCTGGAACATTTTCTCATGGTGAATCGAAACCTTATTCGAAACCTCGATGACGACGATATCGTAAACGAACTCGCGATTTTGGCCCCTGAACAAGAAGCCGACGATTGGTTACTTGAGTGGGTTGAGAGAGAGCAGACCGACTACGCACAAGGCGAGATTGTTGATGGTCGTATCGTTGAAGTGAATGACGAATGGGCTCTGATTGACGTCGGCTTCAAAAGTGAAGGAACCGTCAATCTGAATGAGTGGGGAGCGGACGAAGAAACTCCCAAAGTTGGCGACACGGTCAAAGTTCTCATCGAAGAGATGGAAGATGAACTTGGTGCCGCCGATGACCCCTACGGCATGATTTCTCTCAGCAAGACCAAAGCTGAGAAGATCATCGAATGGGAAAAGATCATCGGAGAAATCAGCGAAGGTCAAGTTGTTACCGGCACGGTCATCCGCAAAATCAAGGGCGGCCTACTTGTCGATATCGGAGTCAATGTATTCTTGCCTGGAAGCCAGGTCGATATCCGACGCCCAGGCGACATCGGCGACTTCATCGGTCGTGTGATCCAAGCTGAAGTGCTGAAAATCGATGACACCCGCCGCAACATCGTGATTAGTCGACGCTCATTGATCGAGCGTCAGCGCGAAGAAGATCGTTCGTACCTGATGAAGGAACTCGAAGTTGGACAGATCCGCAAAGGGATCGTCAAGAACATCGCTGACTTCGGTGCGTTCGTTGACCTCGGCGGAATTGATGGTCTCCTACACATCACCGATATGGCGTGGGAACGAATCGGTCATCCAACCGAAATGGTTTCAATCGACCAAGAAATCGAAGTCAAAGTCCTTCATATCGACCGAGAAAAGCAGAAGATTGCTCTCGGCTTGAAGCAGAAGGATCGAAACCCTTGGGAAAACATCGAAGGCAAGTACCCCGTTGGCTCCGATCACAAAGGCGAAGTCGTCAATGTGATGAGCTACGGTGCATTCGTCAAACTTGAGCCAGGGATTGAAGGTCTTGTTCACATCAGTGAAATGAGCTGGACCAAACGCGTCAATCATCCGAGTGAGCTGGTAAATATTGGCGACGAGATCGACATCAAGATCCTGGGTGTAGATGCCGAAGGTCAGCAACTTTCCCTTGGTATGAAGCAAACACAAAAGAATCCTTGGGACGAAGTGCTTGAACGCTACCCAGAAGGTCAAGATGTTGTGGGTAAGGTTCGCAACCTCACCAACTACGGTGCTTTCATCGAGCTCGAAGAAGGGATCGATGGCCTATTGCACGTAAGCGATATGTCATGGACCCGAAAGATCGGGCACCCAAGCGAATTGCTCGAGAAAGGGCAAGAGCTAAAGTGTCGAGTACTCAATGTTGATGAATCGCGTCGGCGTATCGCTTTAGGTCTCAAACAGCTCGATAGCGATCCTTGGGATGGTGATATTCCGGACAAGTACCAACCTGGTCAACTCGTCAAAGGAAATGTCACCAAGATCACTAACTTTGGTGTCTTCATTGGTCTCGAAGATGGCCTTGAAGGGCTTCTCCACATCAGCGAGCTAGCTGAGCACAAAGTCGAGGATCCAGAAGAAGTCGTCAAAGTGGGTGAAGAAATCGAGGTCAAAGTGCTTCGAGTTGACACCGATGAACGCAAGATTGGGCTTTCGCTCAAGCGAGTTGAATGGGGCGAAGAGGAAGAGCGTGCAGCAGCGGAAGCCGAAGCTGCAGAGAACGCCGCAGCTCCAACGGCTGCCGAAGGCGATCTCAAGGGTGGACTTGGTAGTGGCGAAGGCCCGCTGATCCCAACTCAGGAATAAACAAGAAGCTGATTCAATCAGCCGCTACATAAAACGAAAGACCGGCGAGATCACTCTCGTCGGTCTTTTTTTTGGCCTATCAGCGATGAAGTCCGAAACTCCCTTCGGGTTCATCGCTTCGAAATGATCTAAACCAGATTCTTACGAACAGCCCAAACCGCAGCCTGTGTGCGATCGCTGACTCCGATCTTGCGAAGGATATGCTGAACATGCTCTTTGACGGTCTCGTAGCTGATCCCCAACATTTTGGCGATCTCTTTATTTGTCAGCCCAAGAGCCATCTGCCTGAGCACCTCGCTCTCGCGTTGCGTTAGCGGAACCTCGATATCTTGACTCAACCTCGGAGTAGCGAGAGCTCCCGTCACTCGACGCAATTCCTCTCGAGTCCATGCAGATTCCCCGGAAGCTGCTGTCGTCAATGCTTCATGGAGCCGTTGACGCGGTGCAGATTTCAACACGTAACCCGAAGCTCCAAGAGCGACCGCACGAGCAATGTATGTAGGATTATCGTACGCAGAGTAGAGAACAATCGGCAGATCAGGATGGTCCAATTTCATGCGTCCTAATGCATTGAGCCCATCACCACCCTCCATTCGAACATCCATCAAGACGAGGTCGGGACGCAGATTGGTAACCGCTTCAACTGCTTCGTTTGCATTGTTCGCCTCTCCGACAATCTGCAAATCAAGGCCCTGCAGCATCAATCGGAGCCCTAGTCGGATGATCTCGTGATCGTCAACCACCAACAGTCTTTTACTCATCACATCTCCAGACATGTCTGCTGCAAGCTCACTCTTTTAGGAAGTCATTTCGATTGTCACTAAATGTCCCCGATTTTGACCGAAGGATTCGGCCATCCCCCAAACGGGTACCTCAATCATAACTAAAGAACGAGCAATACCACCATTGAACTTAAAAGAATTAGCAGATCCCCCGAAGCGGGTACTGCAAACACACCATTTTGGGGTTTTTGTCGGAGATTTTAGGGACCAATCGACTCCAACTTGGCCAAAACTATGAGCTGTGATTAGCCAGCCTTTTAGCTGCGAGCAAATCTCGGAACTGCAATCGAAGTCGCTTTAACCAGAAAATCAGATAGATATTTGAAATCAGCGAGACCAACAGAATCCCAGTCAGAAGTGATTTAGGCTGCGACATGCCCGCTGCTTGGTAACCATTGCCACCAGTTTGCGTAGTCTCATACGTCGCTGTCGTATCACGAAGAGGTAGGTTTTGGCTATTGGGACGAGCTCTCGCTACACCCACTGAATGAAACGATTCACTCTGATTGGAATTGAAAGATCGCAAATCTTGCCCTTGATTGGTTGCAGTAGAGGACTGCTGCTTTGGGACATTTTGGAAATTATCTCGAGCAATCTCTTCTGGGCCAGATCTTTGAAACTCCCCGCCAGCGGTAAAAACAGATCCTGAATCCCACGCATTGCGTGTACTGGATTCTGTATTTTCTGAGGTCATGGTATCCACGCTCCACTCAGCGTTTGAAATATCAGTCCGGCTCTCAGCTGTCGGAGTGGAGAAGGTTTGTGTGATCATTCCCGCAGTCGCTTTATCGCTATCAAAGGCTTGTGCATCGGTGTTGCCAGGAGATAGTTCTACCGAAGCTTCAATTGGCCGTTTTGGCAACTGCAAACCTTCTGGGAAGCGTCCAAATCCATCAGGAAACCGTTCTGATTGACTTAGTGACGTAGGATCCTGCGGCGGACGAACGGAATCCGGACGTTGGAGTCCCTCCGTTTCATCCATTAGAAGATTCGTTGATGAACGATCATTAACAACGCTCGTGGCGGAAGGTGTAGATGAGATGGCTGTAGCGTTGGGTGGGGCGGAAGAATCGATGGGTAAAGTACTCCACTGACTATCTTCAGAGCTTGTAGTATCCGTTGTAGGTCCCTCGGAAAGCACTCGCGCATGTAACCAGTGACTTGATTGTTCGCCGGCCTCTCTTTCTTGATTGGTAATCCCATCAATGCGACTACCGGGTGGTGTTATCAAATTATTTTCAGATCGAGCCTCGTGACGCCAATGAAAGTCATCCGAGACGGAGACGTCTGGGTCACGGCTTGGAAGCTGAAGCATGCTTTCCGTCGCACCTGATGGAGCAGCACCGAACGCAGCCGAATCATTCAGTTTTCGCTCCTGATTCCCGTATAGACTCGGCACAGCCAGCACCGTGGATGCGGAATCAGAGTCATTACGAATCGCTGGAGCCTCGAGTGGCTGATTCAGTCCACCGGAATTCACCTGAGGAATCGGAGCGGCCGCGGGCGAAGTTCCCTCAAGAGAGCCACCCTGCCAAGCACCGCCAATGGTCTGGCCAAAGATGGTCTCATCAGACGCAAATGACAGTGTCACGCTCAAAATGCCGGACAACACCGCTGCCATCAAAAGCACTTTCCATCCAGACATTGTCTCAACCCCAATTTGCACCAAAGCATGCCAGACGCGAGAGGCATCCCATTTACTCAGCCTACATCGATGAAACCGCCCCGACGCATATCATGGTATCGACTGACAGAATCAAGAGTAAAGGGAGATCCGGTGGCCAGGATATGGAGAACACAGTTAGAAGCGATGAAGAATGAGCAGACCAAAAAGATTCGCCAAACAATCGGCACACATGTAAATCATGTTATTGAATGCGATCAATGAGGCATGCTGGCAAGTTCTGCATAAGCATCGATCAGTTGATCAGCCGCCGACTCGATTTCATCAATGCTCGTAAAACGACCGACGCCGAAACGAACGCTGCGTCGCGATTCTGATTCGCTCAATCCAAGCGAATTCAAAACGTGGCTGGGTGCCGGTTCATGACCGCTGCAGGCGGATCCGCTACTAAAAAGAACTTCAGGCGTTGAGGACATCCAAGCCTGACCCTCAACATCCGGTAATTGCAAATTCAAATTACCAGATAAACGCAGGTGCCTCTCCAATGAAGGCCCGTTCAGGATCAAACCGTTGATTGCTGATGATAATTTAGACCAAAGCCGATCGCGAAGCTGGCTGATTCGATTTGGCTCCTGCTTTAGGTCATCGACAGAACGCTGCAAGGCAACAGCCATTCCAACAATACCGGCTGGGTTCATCGTTCCACTACGCATCCCCGACTGCTGCCCACCACCAATCATTTGCGGACGCAAACGGACGCGTCGCTCACCACCGCCAACCACTAAAAATCCGGTACCCTTTGGGCCATAAAACTTATGAGCCGTTGCACTTAACAGGTCAATTTTCACCGACTCAAGATCAACATCCAATCTACCCAATGCTTGGGTCGCATCACTATGCAACAAGCACCCGTGCCGAGAACACAAGCCGGAAATCTCTGACATCGGATTAATCGCTCCGATCTCATTGTTCGCCCACATCACGGACACTAATGCCGTTTCGCTTGTGATTGCGGCTTCAAGTTGGTTCAGATCAACCGTCCCTGCATTAGGCAGCCCCTGCGGCATGACAGGCACGAGCGTGACTGAAAACCCATCGGTTTCCAGATCCTTCAGAACGTCCAACACCGCGGGGTGCTCTGATTCCACCGAAACGAGATGCCGACGCTTCTGCCTCGGATGCGTGACGGCACCTCGGATGGCCAATGCATTACTCTCGGTTGCACCACTTGTGACGAGAACCTTTTCAACATCGGTGTTTACAGTCTCTGAGATCACGTGCAGCGCCTGATCAATTGCGTTTGCTGCAAGCTTACCACCCTGATGTGAACTGTGGGGATTTGCAAATATCTCAGTAAACAGCGGGCTCATTTGCTCGACAGCGACAGGATCGCATGGAGTCGTTGCATGATTATCAAGGTAGATCACGATGCATTGATCCTGAATATAAAGGTGAACGCAACAACAGCACGAAGCGATCCTTGCAAGCCTTACCTTCTCGCATGCACGTTCCATTACGACCGGCAGCACACCGCAAGCGAGAAAGCTATTAGCCTCGAAATTTCAACTCGATTCAGTCGCTACCGTACAGAGCTTTGATCGCGAGCTGACTCCATGTTTCCAAACGATCCATGTCATCAAATAATTCCTCGACACTCACAAAGCCTCCTTCAGCAAGATCTGCTTCGTTACTGTTAACCAAGGGCTGCTGGAGAACAAAGCGATGAACCACACCGAGATGGACTTGGCCCACTTCGTTTGATGGATCATAAATCAATCCATCCATTGTTTCTTGGTAATCGGAATTTAGCGTGACCTCTTCATCTAGCTCGCGTCTCATACCATTGCGATAAGTATCGGTACCATCGCTTGAATCTTCCCGACTAATATGCCCTCCTACTCCAACGCTTCTCTTGGCGTGAAGTCGTGATTCACCACCTCCTCCACCACGAGTGTAGGTGAAGAGAAAGGTGGTTCCCTTTTTGTCGGTCCATTCAAATACGACGTATGGAATTAGTTGCTTGAATGATGGATCAGACTCCATCGGGCCTCGCGGTTGAAAAGAGAGCTGGTCGCTTTCAAGGATCGGCGTGAGAAAACGATTTACATCGGATTCAAAACCATTGATGGTTCCAATCTCTTCAATCACGGAAGCTGGTACAACGAGAACATGCTCTTCCGAGGCCTGACTTTCTGAACTCAAATCACTTCTCCTGCTTTGACCCCAACCGTAACGGCGGGATCATGAATTACGGTGAACAAACGCACTCAACCACCTTTAAAAGCTCGCCGAAAGGGGGAGCCTTCGCGGCGGACCTTGCCAAATGACCGTTTGAATATCGCTAATACTTTGGCAAATTGACCGCCGACTGTCAGCCCAAGGAGCGAGCGACTTCGTTATGATTTTAGCGACTTTCAATTAAGTGCCAATGAATCCCTCCATTAAAGGGATTCCACCACGTGTGCGATCAAACCTCCGTCAATTTGTCAGGATCAAGCTCCCATCGCCTAAGCGACAACCAGCACACGCAAACATCAACCGAAAAAAGGATAACACTCAAATGAATGACGCGATCACATCGAAGCTACTTCCTGAAGTCAGAGAATTTCTAAGCCAAGGTCGATTCAGCGGGTTTGCGGGCGGAACTGATCTTCGCAGCTCAACCGGAAGTGGAATCGACGTCAATGACCCAGGATCTGGTGAAAAGATCGCAGAAATTGATGATTTATCAGCAGCAGAAGTAAACCAAGCTGTAGAAATCGCCAATGATGCATTCAGACAGGCATCGTGGGCAAAACTTCCAGCGGGTGAGAGAGGTGCCCTTTTACATCGCCTCGCCGACGAAGTAGAGCGGCAAAAAGAAGTCATCGCACAAATTGAATCACTTGATGCCGGCAAGGTTGAGTCGCAAGCTCAAGGCGACGTCCAAAACTTCGTTGACACACTCAGGTACTTCATCGCTTTGTCGCAAAGTCTGAGCAAGCGTAAGACCCTCGCGGTAGCGGGGCACGAGGCGTGGACTGTTCAACAACCATGGGGAGCTTGTGGCTTTATCTTCCCCTGGAACTTTCCGTTCCTTCTCATTGGCTGGGGTATCGCACCGGCCTTAGTCGCGGGGAATACCGTGGTGATCAAGCCAGCGGAAGACACCTCATTGTCAGCCATCTATCTGGCTAAACTTGCAAAACGCGTGGGAATCCCCGATGGGGTAATCAATGTTGTGACCGGCCGTGGCGAAACCGCGGGAGCCGCGCTAAGCGAGAACAAAAAAATCAAACGAATGTCATTCACGGGCTCTCCCGAAGTTGGCCGGTTAGTCGGTCAAGCATGTGGTCACAATCTCATTCCGGTAAAACTAGAACTCGGTGGTAAAGGTGCGGCGGTCGTGTTCAACGATGTCGATCTAGAGGACACCGCCGAAAAATTGGTCGGAGCCATCACGTTCCACACCGGCCAAGTCTGCTGTGATGCAACACGCTGGCTGGTTCACGAGAATATCTATGATGAATTCTCTAGTCTTTGTGTCGACAAACTCAAACAGGTTCGCGTTGGACATCAACTCGGTGACACAACACAGATGGGTCCGGTGGTCAATGAAAAACAGCGTCAACGAATCCTTGGTTACCTTGAAAAGGGACAAGCCGAAGGCGCAAATTGTTTACTCGAGGGTGGTGTAGCGAATGTCGATGGCTGCTCTGGGCATTACGTTAAGCCTGCACTACTAGCAGGATCGCTCGATAACATTGCAGCTCGTGAAGAAATCTTTGGTCCAGTCGCCTACCTCACCAAGTTTTCTTCCGAAGAAGAAGCCATCTCAATGGTCAACCAAACCGATTACGGGTTAGCCAATAGCGTTTGGAGCAAAGACCTCGACCGTGCATCGAGAGTCGCTGAAGAGATGATCGCGGGTAACAGTTGGATCAACGCACACAACGTTTTTGCTCACGGTGTTCCGTACGGCGGCATTAACAAAAGCGGCATGGGAGGCGGTGTGCTCTCAATCGAAACTCTTATGGATTACTTGCGGAACACTTCCGTGGTTCGCCCCCTCTAATCAAGTCTGTGAAGAACATGATTCAGGGAGAATCCTGAACAAGAATCAGACTCAGCCTAGCGATGGAAGGACTAAGAACCTTTCATCGCTTTGAGAGTGTGGCGGCGTAAAGAATCACGCAAAACTCATCCATCAGGAATCCAACTGAGATCGAAGAGTTTTCATACCTCGATGCATCAAACCAGCAACCGAACCCGATGTTTTGCCGAGTTGCTCTGCAACTTCACTCAACTTTAAGCCCTCGATATAGTGCAAACGAATCGACTCACCCTGAGACTCGGGCAATCGATCGATTGCATCCGCTAGCCTCATGACATGTTCTCCAAGCATGACATTCTGACTGGGGGTTGCTCCGTCGCCCGCAAGTAGATTGCGAATCCGCATTGAAGACGCAGCAAGTTGCTGCTCCATCGAATGTTCACGTCGAATATCTCGTTTGTCTCGGTGCAAGTCACGATCGACATGGCAAAGATGCCTTGCGAGGATCTGACGTAACCAAGCCATTAGCTCTTCCTCGGTTTGTCCTCGAAATTGATCAAACGCCTGAACTGCTTGCAGCATTACTTGCTGCACAAGGTCCGACGCGCCCAACTTCGCTTGGTAGGCACGACGCATTCGTGTCCGTGCGAGCATCCGAAGGTAGGGTTCGTACTTCGCTACGATCTCAGGATCATCAACGGAAATCGGGGTTCCCGTCCAAGTGGATTCTGATCCGGCCTGAGATTGATCGTCAGAATTAGATTCTTTGGGCTGATAGCTATCCATCAAATCCTCGCCACGATTAAGCGGAACATTTCCCAGATGCTTGTCTTGTAAAAACCTCTCGTTACAAAACGATTCTGCTTACCGAAAGTCAACAGAAATCCTCCTCAAAGGAATTCTCATGATACCGAAACATCTCTCACACCGGCGAAGAAATCTCGGGTGAATTACGGATACCGTTGACAACCGTCCGAATGCTCCTCACGACCACATCGGCAAGTATGTTCAGTTCAGATTCCTGAATTGAAAGGGGAGGCATCAGGATCACAACATCACCTAGAGGTCGTATCCAGACACCAAGCTCCGTCGCTAACTCGCAAACCTGACGACCCAGCAAAAGTGCTGGATCAAACGCAGTTTTTGATTTTCGATCCCGAACAAGTTCAATACCAATCATCAAACCGCGTCCTCGGATACTCCCTACATGGGGGCAATCACGCAATTCATCCAACTTTCGATGCAAGTGCTCTGCCTTTGACGCTACAGTTCTGAGGACATCCTCTTTTTCAAACAATGAAAGCGAAGCCAAAGCTGCTGCTGCTGCGAGAGGGTTGCCCGCAAAAGTGTGCCCGTGAAAGAACTGCTTGGACGCGGCGACTGGCCCCAGAAAAGCATCATAGATTTTTGGACGAGCAACTGTGGCGGCCATCGGCAGATAGCCGCCAGTGAGCCCTTTTCCTAGACAGAGAATATCAGGAGTTACCTGCTCCTGCTCGCAGGCGAATAAGGTGCCCGTTCGACCGAATCCGGTTGCGACTTCATCACACACCAACAAAACATCATAACGATCACAAAGTTCTCTGACTCTGCTGAGAAAGCCTTTGGGATGCGTGATCATTCCCGCTGCACCTTGAACAAGCGGCTCCATCACTACCGCAGCAAGCTCGTCATGAAACTGCTTGAGCAGTTTCTCAACTTGCGAAGCGTAATGTTCGCATGCAGCCTCTTCACTAACACCTTCAGGTCGACGATAAGAGCAGGGCAGGGGACCCCGAATTGGAGCAAAAAGAATCGGAGCGAAAAGCTGGTGGAAGTATTCAATCCCACCGAGTGAAACGGCACCGGTGGTGTCCCCATGGTAGGCCGAATGAAGTGCCAGATACTTTGTCTTCCGCCGAGAAGAATGACCAGACTGCTGCCAGTACTGAAATGCCATCTTGATCGCTGCTTCCACTGCGGATGAACCATCGCTGCTGAAGAAAACATGCGAAAGGTCACCGGGGGTGCAACTCACCAACTCACTCGCCAATAACTCGGTGGTATCGCATGACATCCCAAGTGTGGTGACATGAGCTACGCGCTCTAGCTGCTCCGATATGGCTCGGTTTATTTCTTTTTTCGCATGACCATGGACGTTGCACCAGAGACTTGCGACCCCATCAAGCAAGCGTCGCTCATCGGTAGTTGTTAGCCAAACACCGTCCGCTTCACGGATCACCAATGGGTCGTAACTGGCCATCTGCGTGAACCCGTGCCAATGAGCCGATGTTTCAGAATATTTGTCGTGCATGGGGAAGTGAAAAAGAGCTTTTGCGGTTCGCAGAATTCCGTCGAAAGGAGTACGATGACGGTAACAGGCCGCCTCCGAGTGCGGAACCGCACAGTAACACGGTACAGCAACAAAGTCTCAATATGGCCAGAGAAGCAGTCTATCAGC
>JAKMEW010000388.1 GCA_022425745.1 Rubripirellula sp. | reverse complement strand
CCGATCGCTATCCATGGAGATCGCGTGTTCGTGGTGAACACCCCATCGGACACAGTCGATGTTCTGGACCGCCAAACACGAGACTTGGTCTCGCGAATTAATGTTGGTGTTGACCCGGTTAGCATCGCGGTCCGTCCAGACGGAAAAGAAATTTGGGTCTCCAATCACATCTCCGACTCGGTGAGCGTGATCGACAACGAATCGACCAGTAGCACTTACCTTCAGGTCGTCGCGGCAATCCAAGAATTCGACCCGCAAACCAAAGCGACTCGATTCGATGAGCCGGTGGGAATTGCTTTTGCTGGAAGCGACAAGGCTTACGTCGCTTTATCCTCCGAGAATGAGATTGCGGTCGTTGATGTCAAAACTCGTGCAATCACCAAACGCCTCCGAATCCCTGCGCAAGACCCGCGAGCGATTGTTGTTCGCAATGAGCGGCTATACGTCGTGCCCTTTGAGTCCAACAACAAAACTCAGTTGTCCGGTGGCAGCGGAGACAAAATCGATGGCGACTTGGTAACCTTCGACGCCTGGCAACATTCGATCTTTCACAACAATGTGCTGTCGCTCGGACATGTAGTTGATATCGTCAAGCACCCGGATGTCCCGGATCGAGACCTGTTCGTTTTCGACACAAACACGGACGAACTAATCGAAGTTGTCGATACGTTAGGAACTCTGCTTTATGGCATGACGGTTGACTCCCAAGGCAATGTGTTCGTCGCACAAACCGATGCGCGCAACGATGCCAATGGTCGGGCGGGCACAAGGAAGCACAATCTTGAACAACTCCAGAACCGGGCATTCCTCAATCAGATCACACGTGTCAACTTCCCGAATGGAAAGCCTCAGAAACCCAGATTCATCGACCTCGAACCACTACCCCCGCAGCAACCGGATTCCGGCGAAGCGTTGGCAACTCCATTTGCAGTTCAAGTGACTCGAGACGATCGTACGCTGGTTGCGACGGCCGCGGGCAGCGACAAGCTGTTTACGGTCGACGCCGAAAGTGGCGAGGTGCTCGGACGCATAGCTGTCGGAGCCGTTCCGCGTGGAATCGCGTTGGACGAATCAGGGGATGCCGTTTCGGCCTGGGTGTACAACGCCGTGGCGAATACGGTTTCGGTGGTTGATCTATCAGATCTTGAGAAGCCAAGCGTGACAGACTTCGTACGCTTGGAGGATCCCACCGACCCCCAGGTAAAACTTGGTCGGACTTGGTTCAATGACGCCGATGCTTCGACGACTGGGACCTACTCCTGTGCCAGTTGCCATCCAGATGGTCACACCGACCAACTGCTATGGGTGCTCAAGACGCCCATCGTATCCGGCGGCAACCAGATCATGCCGCGGTCGACCATGCCACTTCGTGGACTTCGAGATACCGCCCCCTTTCATTGGGACGGTATCCCTGGCGATCCCTACGGTGGCAACAATAGCGCGAACGTTTGGGGCTCGGATGAACCCAATAGCAACATTGATGAGCCTACAAGCGCAGCACGACATCTAATCGATGGTGGGCTGGCGGCAACGATGCTGATGCACGGCAGCGAGACAATCAATGACGAAGGGAAGTCGGGCTCTTTTTCGGCGGCCCAGCGAGACGACATGGCTAAGTTCTTGCTGGCGGTTCCCTATCCTCCAGCTCAAAAGCGTGCCTACACCAATGTCGTATCCAAGCGAGCCAAAGAAGGTTTTGAGCTATTTCACATCAAGGGACACCTCGACGAAAAGCCCAAGCCTAATGTCTGCGGCGATTGCCATCGGATGCCCCACTTGGTCAGCACGAACACTCCAGGCACCGGAATGGATGCACCGACGTGGCGCGGCGCCTACGACCGATTCTTGATTCTCCCACAAGGGCGGCTCAATATCGTGGAGTTTGATTTCTATCGCCGCATCGCCGAAGAAGGGATACCCGAGCGAAAGATGTGGCAACTCTCGTGGCAGGGACAACAAAGGTTCGATCCGATTTGGGATATGGTGCTGGAAAGCAGCACGGGTTATTCCGGCGCTTTCGCTCGGCAGTTGACCGTCAACAGGTCAACCGCTCGTGACCAACTCACCACGGATCTACTGGATGCACTAGAAAACGCGGCACGCGACGAAGCAGTTGTTTTGGAGGCAGAAGGCGTGCTGATCGATGACTCTGGAACTCAGAGCATTGCACTGCAATTTGTCGATGGAAGCTACCTAAGCAAGGCTGCTCAATCGCAACCAATGCAACGAGAGGAACTGCTCAAGTTGGCAGTCAGTGGCAAATTCGTAGGGACATTCACCGCACGACATGGAGCGAAATCAGAATCTGTCGCCCATCCGCAACCCGCTCTATGGACGCTCGGACCAATTGAGAAGCAGCGTGGACACCAAGAATTCCCCATTCTTCATCCCGGCAAAGTCTCGATGCAAATCAGTGGACGGCATGTGGAACCAAATGCCCATTTGATCATCGATGGACAGCGAGTGCCTGGAACTGTGACCGTGACTGGGAAAGACGCATTAGAAATACAACTGGCCTCACTGCCTGATCCCGGCATGCACCTGCTGCAACTCCAGAACCCAGGTGGTCATTTCAGCAATGACTTCATTTTCAGCGTCGCACAATCAAGCGAAGACGCGGAACAGTTAATCGCACTTCGAGAACGCGACGACCGTGACATTAGAGATGCGATTGCCGAGGCAATAGCCAGTGGAAATATTGAGGAGCTACATAGCTTCCTGAATCGACCTCAGCAACGCGGCCGAGTCAATGAGCGCCAGCCAAGTAGTGGATCAACGCCACTCAGCATTGCCGCCCTTCATGGACAACTCGAGAGCGTCAAGGTTCTCTTGCGTCGCGGCGCGAAAGTATCTGGAAGCAATCGTGACGGGAACACTCCACTCCATGTTGCTGCGTTCCTTTGCCGCGAAGACATCGTCAAGTTGCTGCTTGAAAACGGAGCATCGCCAGCAACCAAGAACTCCCGTGGCGAGACTCCAATCGATGTCGTATCGGGCGCTTGGGACGACGAACTTGCAGCCTTCTACCAGTCCATTGGCAAGCTCGCTGGCGTCGATGTGGACCTTCAGGAGATTCAACGCGATCGACCGAGAATTGCGTCCCTTATCGGAGAAAACGCGGAGAAGACAGATGAATAGGCTCTTTCTAGATCGCTACGCTGGCTGGTTGGCAACACTGCTGCTTGGATGCTGTCTGTCCAGTCGGGCCGTTGCGAACGAAACCACTTTTGGTAAGCACGGGTTTGCGCAATCGGGCGATGTGAAGATCCATTACGTCACCATGGGCGAAGGACCGCTTGTTGTGATGCTCCACGGATTCCCGGACTATTGGTACACGTGGCGCAAGCAGATGCCTTCCTTGGCAAAGAGGTTCCAAGTCGTAGCGATTGATCAACGAGGTTACAACGAAAGCGAACAACCCGAAGGAGTTGAGCAATATGCGATGGAGAAGCTCGTTGGAGATGTCAAGTCAATCATTCAGCACTTCGAGGCAGATCGCGCGACGATCATTGGGCATGACTGGGGCGGTGCCGTGGCATGGACCTTTGCAATGGCACACCCGGAGATGACAGAACGATTGGTAATCTTGAACTTGCCCCATTTCAATGGCTTGAGACGTGAGCTCGCGACGAATCCCGCGCAGCGCGATGCCTCGGCCTACGCGAGAGAGTTTCAGGCTGAGGATGCGGCTTCAAAGCTCAACGCGGAAGGGTTGGCATCCTGGGTGACAGACCAAGATGCGAAAGCCAAGTACGTGGAGGCATTCCGACGCTCGTCATTTCAAGGAATGCTCAACTACTACAAAGCCAACTATCCCCGTCCCCCGTATACCACTTCGGCCGAGCTTCCACCGGTGAAATGCCCGGTATTAATGATCCACGGCCTTAAAGACACTGCGCTACTGCCGGGAGCTTTGAACGGAACCTGGAACTGGGTCAAGAGCGATTTGACGCTGGTTACGCTGCCCCAGGCCGGCCACTTTGTCCAACAAGACGAATCTGAAACCGTCACAAGAATAATCGCAAACTGGCTTGCACTTAAAACAGACGCGGATACCGCTCTCGGCGAGATCGTGAGAGCTGACTCAGTAGAGTGGGCAAAGGCAGATGACTTACCTGCAGCCGGCTCGATCACTGCCGAGCAGATTGTGGCTAGCATGGATAGAGATGGTGACGGAGGGATAAGTAAAGAAGAGGCATCTGAGGATCTTAAGCTGTTCTTTGGGAAGTACGACGTCAACAGAGATGGAGCAATCGACGCCCAGGAGGCGGAGGAGCTGGAGAAGTTCTTCGACGGGACTAAGACCGCCGAGAAGACGTCTCCAGTCGGAGTCGTCACGGCGGCACAGATCGTTTCATTCATGGACAAGAACCATGATCAGAAGATCAGCCCAGACGAAGCCTCAGCAGACTTGAAGCCCTACTTTGGTTCTTTTGACACCAACAAAGATGGTTTGATTGATATCAAGGAAGCACGGCGAATTGCAGAATACGCAAACAATCAACAGTCTTCAAAGTGACTTGGACGAAAGTGAAGCGGTGGCTTCCAGTCGCCGCTCGCGATTCATTAGAACCACCGCGGTCGCTACGGGAGTTATGGATACAGTCATGAGAACACTATCGATGCTTGTTGTGCTGCTGGCGTCCAACGTGGCGATCGCGCAGTTTCAAGCTGATGTCGAACCCCTCATTCAATCCTCCTGTGTTCATTGCCACGATGCAGACGCGGAAACTGGATTGGATTTTGAATCGCTCGACTACGACCTCGAAGATGCCAAAACGTTTCGCGTGTGGGAGAAGATTTTCGATCGCGTCCAAGCAGGCGAGATGCCACCCGCATCAGAAGAACGCCCCAACCCGGAACATGTGAAAACCGCAATGTTGTCGCTAAAGGAAACTTTGCGATCGGTAAGTCTCGCAGCACAACAGAGGGTCGGCCGTGTGCCCGCTCGCCGGCTAACCAAACTTGAATTCGGCTACACACTCCGAGACCTACTGTCGATCAACGGCGACGTTACCGTCGGCATTCCGGCGGAAGTCGAATCGGGCAGCTTTGATACGCTGGGCTCCAACCAGCGTATCTCGGCCGTGCATATGGAGAGCTACCTACAAGCCGCAGACGACGCTCTAAAGCTGGCAATCAAACTGGGCAAGAATCCTTACCGTTCGGGAACAACGGATTACACTTGGCTACAGGAATGGCATGACAAGCCTGCCGATCTGGGTGGTAGTGTGACGCGTAGTCTCAAGTTCGGAGACGGCATCGCGTTGTTCCGCGACATCGATTACCTGACTCAGTTTCAGTTTGGTGTCACCACTCCTGGCATCCATCGTCTGTCGGCCGAAGTTGCAGCGTACCAGTCAGAAACACCGGTCACGGCGAAGTTGATTGTGAAGGACCAGACCGGAGCGGCGAGACTGGTGAAGTCGGTCGACTTGGAACCCGGTGAACCAGAAACAGTCATCGTCGAGACGGTTCTGAAACCAGGCGATATTCCCTACCTCACGTTCGACATGGAAGGCAAAGAACCATTCACAGGCATCGCGGCGGCGGGAGGTACTAAGAACTACGGTGGCCGTGGACTCGCGATCCTGTCGCAAAAGGTCGAAGGGCCGCTGTTCGAATCCTGGCCGCCACCGAGCACGCGGCGACTACTCAGGAGCACGGCTCGTGAACAGAAGCCAGATCTAAACTCCGTCGCGACGATCGTCCGGGAATTCGCACCACGTGCATTTCGTCGACCAGTCTCCGAAGGCGAAATCCAAAAGTTCATTGATCTTGCGAAACCTGCAATCGACGAGGGTCGCGACTTCATAGACGTCGTGCAGATTCCACTTCGCTCCATGCTGAGTTCACCTCAGTTCCTACTTTTCGATGGCCAACCAGGCGAACTCGATGACTTCACCCTAGCCAATCGACTTTCCTACTTCCTATGGAAGAGCATGCCCGACGAAGAACTCTTTGAGCTTGCCAGCAAGGGGAAACTCAAAGAGTCAAACGTGCTGGCAGAACAAGTCGAACGCATGCTTGCGGATCAAAAATCAAAGCGTTTCGTGCAGGACTTTCTCGGTCAATGGCTAAGGCTCAATAAAGTCAATGCAACGACGCCCGACGATGGTCTTTATCCCGAGTACGACGAGTTGCTCGCGGACGCAATTCCACAGGAACCTGAGCTATTCTTCACCGAATTGGTCCAGAAGAATTTGAGCCTCACAAATCTGATCGACTCTGAGTTCACCTTCGTCAATCGACGATTGGCGACTCTGTACGGGATTGCAGACGTAAAGGGACAAGAACTTCGCAAAGTCACGCTACCGGAGGATAGTCCACGCGGTGGAGTGCTCACTCAGGCAGCCGTTCTGAAGACAACAGCCAACGGAACGACGACTTCGCCAGTAATTCGAGGTAACTTTGTGCTGACCAATCTGCTTGGGACGCCGCCCGCCCCGCCTCCTCCAGATGTGGGCTCTATCGAACCAGATACTCGCGGGAAGACGACGATCCGCGAAATCCTGGCAGCGCATCGTGAAATGGAATCTTGCAATCAGTGCCATCGCGAAATTGATCCACCAGGATTCGCACTAGAGAGTTTCGATCCGATTGGTGGGTACCGGACTCACTATCGAGCCTCCGGAGGTGAGCAGACGTTCGGCGGTTTTACAGTCAAGCTTCCGCCGAAACGGGGACCGCGTGTTGATCCGAGTGGCACGACAGCAGATGGCAAAGAGTTCTCAGGCATTGACGAATTCAAGCAACATCTGATGACACACAAAAAGCAGATCGCCCGTAATTTCATCTCGCAGATGATTGTGTACTCCACCGGAGGTGAGATTCAGTTTGCCGACCGAGAGGAAATCGAAGCTATTTTGAATCGCGCAGAAAACAACAACTACTTGGTCAGGGACATCCTGCACGAAGTCGTCAAAAGCAAACTGTTCCGCAACAAGTAATTTGCAAAGTCAGAGAAGTTCCATGAACAAACCACTTAGCCGACGGACGCTACTGAAGGCATCCGGCATTTCCATGGCCTTGCCGTTCTTGGAATCGATGAATCCGGTCTTTGGTGCAACAAGGAAAGCACCACCCAAGAGAATGGTCTTGATTTGCACCGCCCTGGGACTTCATCCACCCAATTTGTGGCCCAAGACATCCGGTGCCGAATACGAATCGACTCCATATCTTGATCTGCTTAAAGAGCATCGAGCAGACTACACGTTGTTCTCGGGATTACAGCACAAAGATCAAACGGGACGGCAACCACATGACAGCGAGATGACCTTTCTCACCTCGGCCCGCAAACCGGGCATGGGTGGGTTCCGAAACACAATTTCCCTCGACCAAGTTGCCGCCGATCGCGTCGGCCGGGCAACGCGTTTTCCGTCCATCACGCTTGGCACCATGAAGCCTCAAAGCCAATCGTATACGAGCGGCGGCGTTATGATTCCTGCACAGACGAGCCCTTCGAATCTGTTCTCCCAGCTGTTCCTGGAAGGGAAGCCGGAAGAAGTAAGGACGCAGAGAAAACGTCTTCGAGACGGGAAGAGCATTCTCGACGAACTTGGCTCGCAGGCGAAATCGCTACAACGCAAAACCAGCACAGCTGATAATCATCTGCTGAACGATTATTTCGACTCAGTTCGAAGCGCCGAACAGAATATCGCAGCCGCTGAAGGATGGATGGATACGCCCAAGCCGAAGGTGGAAAGCGATCAGCCCTCGGACATCCTTGATCCAGCAGACTTGCTCGGCCGCGCGCAGCTGCTGATGGAATTAGTGCCTCTGATCGTCCAGTCCGATTCTACCCGGGTGATCAGCATCATGATTCAAGATCACTTCGTCGTCCCCAAAGTGGAAGGGGTAACCGGCAATCACCACAATCTCTCTCATCACGGTCAGGATCCGGGCAAGATCAAACAACTTGAGAGAATCGAAAGCGGGATTGTTGAGTGCTTCAGTAGTTTGCTGGCAGGGATGAAATCCCGAACCGAATCTGGCTCAAGTCTGCTCGACAGCACCTCCCTACTCTTCGGGAGCAATCTTGGCAACGCGAACGCACACCACGCCCGCAACCTGCCGATTTTTCTCGCCGGCGGCGGGTTCAAGCACGGCAGATACATTCGCGAAGAAGAGGGAACGCCACTCTGCAATTTGTTTCTCAGCATGCTCCGCAACATGGACCTCGAAGTCGATTCCTTCGGCCAGAGCACTGGAAACCTAATGTGAACACTGAGGCATACCGACCCAACAAAGGTCCGACGAAGATTGCCTCTCGTTAATAACGATGCAGTGAAACGCTATCCCAATTCCGAGGCCGCAGGAAGTTAATTGGGAGCCTGTGCAACTGCAAGGAATTCCTACCCGTTTGACCATTCAATTCGCTCCCCTTACGTACAGCTGGATCAAATCGCTTGAGATACTCGATTCTACTTGCATTGTTGCAAGCCTCTTCACTCCTCATCGCTTCTCGCCCAGCGATCGGACAGGACAAAGCACAATTTTGGAATCAGTTTCGCGGTAGCGGTGGTGACGGTATCGCGAGGACAAGCATTCTGCCGGTTAAGTTCGACGAGTCAGAGAATCTGCGATGGAAGGTGGAAGTCACGGATTCTGGTTGGTCTTCCCCGGTGGTTTGGGAGAACGAGATTTGGTTGACCACTGGAAGCGACACCAAAAAAGAGCTTCGGATTTATTGCATTGATCTGGAAACAGGCGACCTCAAGAAGGACATCAAGGTGTTCGACATGATCGAACGCAAAGTTGATCCTGCGTACACTTTCGACTCGCCGCACTTGAACAGTCCCGCGA
>JAKMEW010000383.1 GCA_022425745.1 Rubripirellula sp. | reverse complement strand
CGATGTCCCTGCTTCGGATTGAGGAAGTGCAGACCGAACTCGAGATCAGTCCTGCTCAAAAGGAAGCGTTGGAAAAGTTGGCTGAGCAAGGGCGTGGCGAACGTCCCGACTTTGGTAACTTCCGTGAAATGAGCGAAGAAGAGCGTCAGCAGGCTTTCGAGAAAATGCGCAAGCAAGCTGAAGAGCGTGCCAAAGAGATGAAAGCCCAACTCGAAGAAGTTCTCCTGCCGCAACAGCTCGAGCGACTCGAGCAGATCTCGCTGCAGCTTCGTGGTGTTCAAGCTCTGGATGACCCAGAGGTCGCAGCGAAGCTTGGTTTGAGTGAGGAGCAGAAGACCAAGTTGGCAGAAGCTCGCCAGTCACAAGGTGAGAAAATGCGTGAACGTATGCGAGAGATGTTCCAAGGCGGTGGCGGTGGTCCTCAAGGGGATATTCGCGAAGCCATGGGCAAGATGCGAGAAGAAATGGAAAAGGAAATTCTTGCCGTTTTAACCAGCAGCCAACAATCGAAGTTTGAAGAGCTGAAGGGCGATAAGTTCGAAATGCCAGAAAACATGGGTCGCGGCGGTTTTGGTCGCGGTGGCCGTGGTCAAGGCGGTCCTGGAGGCCAAGGTGGCCCCGGTGGAGCTCCCGGCGGCCGACGTGGTGGCAACCGTCCTCAACCTGAGTAACACGCTTAGTTTGTTCTTTTTCTAGCACAGCGGACAGCGGCGAAGCGCTCCGCCGCACTGCTTAGGGGTAGTGTCTTTTTCGAAAGGCACTACCCTGTTTTTTTGGGCCTGTCAGGCCTAAAGTTTTTAACTGCATCACAGGTTCTCACCACCGCTCCACGGTGCTGATCAACGGTTTGTGCGGCCCGCTTTCCTAGTCTCTCTCGGTATGCGGGGTCGATTAAACACTGCCGCACAAAGGATTCCAATTCGGGTTCATCGTTCACTCTGCGAGCTGCCTCCCCATGTAGCAGTGTTTGGGCAATCTGCTTGAAGTTCCGGGTGTCTGGTCCGAACGAAACAGCGACACCGTAACCAGCAGGCTCGAGCATGTTCTGTCCTCCGCGTGACCCAAAGCTACCGCCAACGGTTGCGATCTGAGCGGTTCCCCACCAGTGCCGAAGCTCGCCAATCGTGTCGATCAAAATTACCTCGTTCTGATTCCAGGTCGAGGGTGATGGTGTTTGCGAAGAGCGACGGCGAGGAACCAATTGTTGGGTCTCAATCAGTCGAGCTACCTCATCAAACCTCTGTGGATGACGAGGTACAAGGATCAAACGCAGGTTGGGCTGATCCGCAGCGAGACGGCGGAAAATTGATAACGCCATTGCCTCTTCGCCCGGTTGGGTGCTGCCAACGAGCCACACGAGATGCGTTGCATCTTTACCGAGCCATTGTTCGAAATCCAGAACCTCAGGCGTGTCCCGACGACTTGGTGCGTTGTCAAACTTTAGCGAGCCGGTGATTTCCAAATTATCTCGTGGTGTGCCGCAGGCTTGGAAATGACGAAGTACCTCCGAGTCCTGACATCCGACCCAGCCTAAACCCGCAAACAGTCGCCGAGTGTAGAAGGAAAATCTCTGATAGCGATGGGCACTACGATCACTGAGTCGAGCGTTGATAACGAGAACGTTGCAGCCTTGACGATTAGCGGAGCGAATTAAGTTTGGCCACAATTCCAATTCAACGAGGATCAATTTTGTTGGTCTGAGATGCTTGAGTGTTTTATTCACTGCCCAGGTGAAGTCGAGTGGGCAGAAGAACACGTGCGCGGGACCAAAGTGTTTCACCGCCAAGTCATAACCGGTGTCTGTTGACGTGCTGACGACAAAGGAGGATGACGCTTCGGCATCGAGTTGGCGTACGAGACCGGCCAGAAGGTTGACCTCGCCCACACTGACAGCGTGGTACCAAAGTCGATCGGAACCGGGGGCCGAATCTGGTAATAAGTGCTCTGCTTTGGATGCCGAGAGGCCGAACAGTTTCTCTGAGATGCCGCGTCGGTACCTGCCGCCACAGATGGCTCGCCACATCAGAAAAGGGCTAACAGCGAGAATGGCAAACAGATAGATCAGATTGGCAAACATACCAGGCTAATCCTCTTCCTATAATTCGGCCCGGTAAACTCGAATGATCCTGATTCTCCATCAAGGGGGCTTCGCCCATCAGCCCGTGCGATGAATCTTAACGGACCTTAAGAGCGGAGCATTGAATCAGAATCAATTATCCATTGATTCGCATGTGACACGACTTGTATTTCTTGCCACTGCCGCAAGGGCATGGATCATTGCGGCCGACTCTCGGACCGCGATTACGGATGGTTGCTGGCTTCTGAGGCTCGCTGGATTGATTTGCGGAGGCGGTGGATTGGCCACGTCCGGGTGCAGCTTCAGAGGCCGTGTTAGGGCTGGAGGGAGGCGCGACCGAATCATGTCGCGTTTGTCCTTCGACCCATGTGCTTCGGATGAACGCTTCGTTGAGCGAAGATTCCATGCGGAAGATCAGATCGGTTACTCGTTCGCCGATCGACTCCCAGACCTTCTCAAACAGACGCATGCCTTCGCGTTTGTATTCCACCTTTGGGTCCATCTGGGCGTAGCCCTTCAGTCCAACGCTACTGCGTAGGTGATCCATTGTGAGGAGGTGGTTCTTCCAGGCATCATCGACAATTTGCAGGAGAACCTGTCGCTCCATTCTACGCATTTCTGGGTAGAAGCGATCATCAACAGCGCCGTCAACCGCGAGCGAAAGTTCCTGACGCGTCATTCGCGAGAGATCTTCTTTGGCGATCTGGTGTGAGAGGGATTCATCTAACCAGCTGATCAGTTCATCGAGGCTGGGGTCATTGGAAGCGACGGCTGCGGTGGTTTCTTTCCCAGCATCGCCAAAGAGTGCGTCAACCTTTTTGCGGGCTGACTCATATTCACTCTGCGCTGCTGTATTAGCATCACGACTGAACTGAACCAATTGGCTCTTGAGCTCTTCGCGATTCATTTTGACGTCTTCGATACTCAGGGAGACATCGAATCGTCTCGCGACCCACTCAACCAAACCTTCACGATCCAGCGAAGCCTGTGCGCCTTGCTTGGTGGTGAACCGCGATAGGCCAGTCAGGATTGGATATTCGGCTTCTTTCAGACCGTATGCCTCTTCGGCACGTGCTGCTAAGGTCTCGGTTACCCCGCTGCTATCTTCCACATCTTTAAATTCCTCCGTCGAGGTTTCGATGCCGAACTTATGTTGCATCCAAGCGCTGAGAGTTTTGAGCCCAAAGTTTGATTCGAGCATGACGCTGCCTTCGCTCAAATCGACTTTAGCGATCCGCGCGTGTGCAACTTTAATCAATTCGTCGATCAGTTCTTCGCGTTCGAAGCGTTTTAGTTGATGCTCTTGGAAGTTACTTCCCTGTCGCGTGTTAGACCAGTTAGTGAGGGCTTTCCAGTTCCATTCTTCTTCCATTCCCTCAGGCAAGTTCTCTTCCACGATTTCCGCGACCGCGACTTCGACTTGCCTTTCCGCTTGATCGTGCGCGAAGCTACTCGCCATCTCGAAGTCCATGTTCAAGAAATCACGAGGATCAAGTTGGCAGTCCAGCATTCCACCGGCGTAGGTGGCAAAGGATTCGACGCCGTATTTGGGGTCGAGAAAGGTTTGAACGTACTTGTCGATCTGTCCGCGGATCAGGTCCAAGATCATCGTTCTTGAGCTATGACCATCAAGCAGATTTTGGCGGTAACGGTAGACACGCTTCCGCTGTTCGTCCATCACCTCATCGTAATCCAAAAGGCTCTTTCGGATTTCGTAGTTGCGTTCTTCGACTTTCTTTTGGGCGCTGGCGATCCGACCGGTCACCACGCGTGATTCAATCGCTTCGCCCTCTTTCATGCCGAGTCGTTCCATCATGCTTTTGACGAAGTCGCCTGCGAAAATTCGCATCAGATCGTCTTCGAGTGATAGAAAGAATCGACTGGAACCTGGGTCACCCTGACGACCACAGCGACCACGAAGTTGCAGGTCGATTCGACGCGATTCGTGCCGTTCGGTGCCCAGAACGACCAACCCGCCAATCGATCGTACAAGTTCGCCCTCGACTTTCATACCTTCTCGCTGATCGATCTCGTCCACCAACGCATTCCACTCGTCATCGGGAACTTCGAGCCGAGTTGGGTATTTATGTTGTAACTGTGACCAAGCCATCGTTTCTGGGTTACCGCCGAGAATGATGTCGGTACCACGGCCCGCCATGTTGGTTGCGATGGTGACTGCCCCGAGGCGACCCGCCTGAGCAACAATGTCTGCTTCTCGGCCGTGCTGTTTTGCGTTGAGCACGTCATGCTTGATGCCTCGACGCTCGAGTAGTGAGGAGAGTCGTTCGCTTTTTTCGATACTGACCGTTCCGATAAGAACCGGACGCCCCTTACGATTGATTTCAAGAACCTGAGAGCGTGTGATTTTGGTAGCGGATTTCTCGCCTTGAAGAACGATGGTGATTTCCTCATCGCTCTCGCTTTCGATAATTCCCCAAAGTTCGTCATCTTTGAGGCGAAGGATATCCCATTTGTGCGTCCGCTCCACCTCTTCGGCCAAAGCCTTAAATTTATCTTTTTCGGTGAGGTAGATCAGGTCGGGATTTTCGATCCGTTGTAGACCGCGGTTGGTCGGGATAGCGACTACATCGAGTTTGTAGATCTTCATGAACTCGGTTGCTTCGGTCATGGCCGTTCCGGTCATCCCCGAAAGTTTGCGGTACATCTTGAAGATGTTTTGCAGTGAGGCCGTCGCAAAGGTTTGAGTTTCCTGTTTGATCGGAACACCCTCTTTGGCTTCAACCGCCTGATGCAGACCATCGCTCCACTGGCGGCCTTCCATGAGGCGGCCCGTGAACTCATCAACGATCACCACCTGCCGATCTTTCACGACATAGTTAACATCGCGTTTGTAGAGGTACCTCGCTTTGAGTGCGTTATCGATCAGGTGCGGCCATTCCATGTTCCCTGCGGTGTAGAAGCTTTCAACACCAGCCAGTTTTTCCGCTTCACGTACACCTTCATCGGTAAGTGTTACATTGTGTTGCTTCTCGTCGACTTTGAAATGGTCTTCGCGCGTCAGTTGACTCGCGACGCGATCGGCCTCTTTGTAGCGGCCGAGATCGAGGTCAGCGGGTCCGCTGATGATCAGTGGTGTACGTGCCTCATCGATCAGAATGTTGTCGACTTCGTCGATGATTGCAAAATTCAACGGGCCTTGGCACTGCTGAGTTTCCTCGGGGAATCGGTGATCGCCCTTCGCAGCGGGACGCATGTTGTCACGCAGGTAGTCAAAGCCAAATTCGTTATTCGTTCCGTAAGTGATGTCACAAGCGTAGGCAGCCTGTTTTTCGCTCGTGGACATTCCCGATTGAATCGCGTTCACCGTTAAGCCGAGGTTCATGTAAAGCGGTGCCATCCACTCCATGTCACGTCGGGCCAGGTAATCGTTGACCGTTACCACGTGCACGCCCTTCCCTTCCAAGGCGTTGAGGTACGCCGGTAGGGTTGCGACGAGTGTTTTTCCTTCACCAGTGACCATTTCGGCGATGCCACCGCCGTTGAGGACCATGCCGCCAATTAGCTGAACGTCATAATGACGCATCGAGAGGAAGCGCTTTCCACCTTCACGACACACGGCGAACGCATCTTCGAGGATATCGTCGACAATTTCGCCTTCTCGCAAACGCAGACGCAGGACTTCGGTTTGCTTTTTTAGCTCCTCATCCGACATCGCCTCATACTTGGATTCAAGCGAGTTGATGGTTTCCACGCGTTTTTGGTATTTGGTGACGATGCGGGCATTGGCTGACCCAAAGACACGGGTCACCAACCTTTCAAAGCCTCCGAAGAGACCGCCGAAGAGAATGCCGAGAAGGTCCCAAATTTGTTCTAAAAATGACATGATGCTCGGTGATGATATTGGTCAGGAAAGACCTTGTTTGTCGTGTTGGTTCGAAGGCACCGAAAGAATTCACGAATGTCAGAGAAAAGACGCGATCCTTGCGACAGCTTTCGTCGACCAGCCTTGGTTGATGGAATAATTAGTTCCCGGTGCTGTTACTGTGAATGCGCTC
>JAKMEW010000339.1 GCA_022425745.1 Rubripirellula sp. | reverse complement strand
CCGCAGGGTCGCAAAAACGGGTGCTTCCTAACCTCACTAGTTCCGCAATACTCGACATCTCCAGCATCTAGATTGATAGAGAACCGTTTCGAAGAAGGTCCGTCGCGGGGAGCTTTGCTCCCGCAAGCGTCCCACTCCGCTTGCATGACGATCACTAGAAGCCGAGGTTTCACGTCTCGGCTTTTGTCGTTTTATTGGCCGTGTTTTACAGTCTTTTAGAAGACGGTAACTTCCAGAGAGTGTTCTCTGTTTTTTTCTAGAGTAAAAACGTGCGATCAGGTTTTGAGCTGTGTGCCCCAAGACTCTCGCGTTCTCTGCCGAGTTCAGCCGGTTTGTTTAACAGCAGCGTTGGGATCGGGGTCAGGCTGGTTGTTTTCTGCGACCGCCGATCTTCCAGTTAACAGGTTGCTACTCTCTGGCATGAGTGGATGATCATCGCCGTACCAGCTCTTAAAAAGCTCCCAAGTGGCATCAGACTTCTGGCAACAACAAGACTAACGCGTCAGATTCCCACGAATTTCGACCAACAGCAGTGCAACTCAACGACGTCGATAGTCCGACTTGAACTATCGAACCTCACCAACGCCCTCATTTACGAGACGTGAAAAATCGCTGCATCATTCCTCCAATCGGCCACATCAAGAACGAAGCAACCATCCCTGGTAGCAGCTTAAACACATCTCCGTCCAAGCCGATAGCATTCCAAGCAATGACCGCCCCAACTCCGGCCATCATCATTAGAGTGATAACCAATGAAGAAAGCTGGATGCCGAGTAGCCTTAGCATCAACGCGGGACCGAGACCAGCTCCAAGTGCCGACCAAGCAATCAAAACAAGAGAGAAGACACCTTGGCCAGCAAAAAGTGCGATGGACAAAGCGATGCCTGTTACGGCAAGCGTGGCGAGCTTGGAAGCGAAATATGAGTTTTTCCAAGCCGGATTGATGTCCTGGGTTATCGCACCGGAGCAAACAAGGATTTGCGAATCGGCGGTTGACATCGTAGCTGAAAACAACCCCGCTAGCGTGAGCCCGATCAAGATCGGCATCCGGGAGTAAACGTCGGGCCATTTCCGGCATTGCGAGTTCGGTTGCCTGAAATTCAGTGAGACCTTCCGTCAGTGGGATGCTGGTCAAATCAGGCATGTAAGCCCTCGCGTAAAGCCCAACAGCGATACTTGCGACAAAGAAAGGGATAAACCAAAGAAAGTAAATCCACTTGGCCCGCTGAACTCCTTCGACTGACCGGATGGCCATGAAACGGACGAGGATGTGTGGTTGCCCGATAGCTCCAAATCCCCCGAAAGCCATCCCCAACAGATACAACGCAAAGCCGAACTTGAGATCATTCGGAAACCAAGTAACTAGTTCCGGGTCTTGCGCATTGAGGTTGCTCCATACGTCCACAGGAGATCCGATCTCAAAGCTTGCAGCAATAAGCAGAATCGCCATCGCGAGAATCATCACGATCGACTGAGCTGCATCGGTCCAGATCGATGCGCGAATACCGCCTGAAAAGCAGTACAAAACGACAATCACCGCACCGATAACGGCTCCGACCTGAGGCTCCCATCCAAAAAGAGTTTGCAGAGCCGTACTCCCAGCTTTCAGCTGAGCTGCCGCATAAACGCCGAGCAGCACAAAGGTCATCAATCCTGCGAGGACAATAATGATTCGCTTCTCTCCATCGCGAGTGGTTCCAAGCAGCGCTGGGACCGTCGCAACTTCAATCTTCTCGGATTCACGTCGGACGCGTGGATGTACCACTTGCCATGCGATGAGATCCCCCACGATCCAGCCGATCATCATCCATACGGACTCAATTCCGACGCGGTAAGTGTACGCAATCTGACCGATGAACATGAACCCGCTATTGTTTGTGGCGACGGCAGAGAGTGCGGCAAGCCAGGGCGGAACACTTCGATCAGCCAGAAGGTAATCATCGGCTGTGCCCTTGCGGGCACGCATGGATGAGACGCCAATCACAACGAAGGCAGCGAGGAAGAAAATAAAACTGATGATCACAGTTGTCACTGTAGCTTCCTCGGTGGGGCTTCAAAACAATGGCTGTTGACGTAGAGTCTGGAGGGAATATACTTTCCTCCAAAATGATTGCATAGGCAACTAAACAGAGGTCGAGCAACTTGACTCGGCTAAAAAAACCTTCTTTTTACAAACTGAGGCTACAGCCATTTCTGTGCAGCCTGAGACAACGGCGATTAAAATAGATGCACCTACAACTAATGACGCCGCGCAGATTTGGCAACTAGTCCGAGAGACAGTCGTTCTCGACGCGAATTCTGCGTACCTTTACCTGCTTCTTTGTCGAGACTTTTCCGGTTCGTGCCTCGTTGCCCGCCAAGACGGGCGTGTTGTGGGGTTCGTGACCGGCTACAGGCTTCCCCGCGATTCCAGTGTTCTGTTCATCTGGCAAATTGGCGTGGATTCGGGTTTGAAAAGACAAGGCGTCGGCTTACGGCTTCTGCGGGAATTAATTGAACGGAATGCCAAATCGCTGACCGCAATCGAAGCGACTATTTCCCCATCCAATACGGCGTCACGTCGACTCTTTGAAGCATTGGCTAGAGAGATCGGTGTGCCCATGGTTGAGGCACCCGATTGCGGATTCAACGAAGAAGATTTTCCAGCAGGCGACCACGAAGCTGAGCCGCGGATTCGAATTGGAGCAATTAACCATAAGCTCAAGTTTCGCGAGTCGGCTAACAAGAAAGCTCACCTGACTGCCCAATCGGTGAGCTCAAAACGAATTTCCAGAAAGGACTAATCATGGATACTTTCGAACGACTTGAAAGCAATGTGCGAGGTTACTGCCGCAGCTTTCCAACCATTTTCGAGACAGCTCGCGGCGCCACACTCGTCAACGAAGATGGTGAGGAATTCATCGACTTCTTCGCCGGAGCAGGTGCTCTCAGCTATGGGCACAACCATCCTGCATTGAAGGTAGCCCTGATCGAATACCTTGCGAGTGACGGGGTGCTCCATGCTCTTGATATGTCGACGACTGCAAAGAGAGCATTCCTCGAGACATTCGAACGGGTAATCCTACGTCCTCGCGAGATGGACTACAAAGTAATGTTCCCTGGACCGACCGGGACAAACGCAGTGGAGTCGGCACTGAAACTGGCCCGCAAGATTACCGGACGCCACAACGTGGTATCGTTCACCAACGGGTTTCACGGCATGACACTTGGCTCTCTCGCTCTGACCGGAAACGGCGGCAAGCGGGCCGGCGCAGGAGTACCCTGAACAACGTCACTCACATGCCGTTTTGTGATTATCTCGGAACGGAAACCGACACGATCGCTGCACTTGAACGGTTCCTTCAGGATTCCAGCAGCGGGATGGATTTACCAGCTGCGTTCATCCTAGAAACGGTGCAGGCGGAAGGGGGAGTCAATATTGGAACGCGGCAGTGGCTAGAGGCTCTTGCAGAACTGGCAGTCAAGTACAACGTTTTGCTGATCGTTGATGACATTCAAGTTGGCTGTGGTCGCACGGGTCCATTTTTCAGTTTTGAACCCTTTGACATTAAGCCCGACATCATCTGCCTATCCAAGTCAATTTCTGGCTATGGGCTGCCAATGGCTTTAACGTTGATGAAGCCGGAGCATGATGTCTTTGATCCGGGAGAGCACAACGGTACGTTCCGTGGTCACAATGCGGCATTCGTGACTGCTACTGCGGCATTGAACGAGTTCTGGAAAGACGATTTACTGACACGGAAAGTCAACCGGAACGCGCGTCAGGTTCGTGACACACTCCTAGACATTGCAGCTGACCATGACGCTGAAGTTCGTGGTCGCGGCATGATTCAAGGCGTTGAATTCGCCGACCACAAGATTGCCTCGGCAATTTCAAAGGAAGCCTTCTCGCGTGGCTTGATCATTGAAACTTCTGGCCCCAACGATGAAGTATTAAAGACGCTTCCACCTCTGACGATTACTGATGACTTGCTGACTCGCGGACTAGAGATCCTTACCCAGAGCGCGGTAGCAGTGTTCCGCGAGCCCGCTTACACACACTAATTGCGAACTACTGATGATAGTAAGAACACTCGATGGCATCAGCCAAACAGAACGCGAAACGAATGCAGAAACGTGGACCAGTCGTCGGCTACTGCTAAAGGGTGACGGGATGGGGTTCTCGCTACACGACACCATCCTTTACGCGGGAACAACAACCGAAATGGAATACCAAAACCATCTCGAAGCGGTCTACTGCATTGAGGGTAAAGGTCGCCTGAAGGATCTAGTTAACGACAGAGAATATTCAATTGAACCGGGCACGATGTACGCCCTCAGTGAAAATGAACGCCACATCCTGATTGCGGATGAGCAACTGCGGATGGTCTGCGTGTTCAATCCGCCGATTGTTGGCCCTGAAACTCACGACGAAAATGGCGTCTACCCCCTGATGGAATGAGTTCGTCCGGCAACTTGCACCGCGAGTCGACCCGACAGTCTCCGGCAACAATGGGCCGCTGACCACCGATGAAGTATGTAATTACGCGCACGAGGGATTCCTATTCGTGCAGGGCCTTTTCTCTCGGGGCGAAGTTGACGAACTACTTGCCGAGGCAACCTCGCTTGTTGAAAACTGGCCAGAATCTCGTTCGGGCATCGTAAGAGAACCCGAATCAAAAACAGTTCGCTCAATCTTCCGGCTTCACAAGAGCAGCAATGTCTATAAGAGACTATTTGCTGGCGAGCGGTTGCCAGCCCGGGCTAAGCAACTAATTGGAACGGACCCTTACATCCATCAATCGCGAATCAACTACAAGCCTGCCATGAACGGCAAATAGTTCTTTTGGCACTCATACTTTGAGACATGGCATGTGGAAGACGGGATGCCACGAATGCGAGCTCTCAGTGTCTCAGTATTTCTGACCGAAAGCCACGAATTCAACGACCCGCTAATGCTGATCCAAAGATCGCAGGAAACTTACATCCGATGTGCGGGTTCAACACCCGAGAACAATTACGAAAACTCATTGCGACGGCAGGAGTATGGTGTGCCAGCACAGGCAGCACTTGAGGCACTGCTTGAAGACGAAGAAATTGTTGCTCCCAAAGGCCCGGCAGGATCAGTTCTCTTGTTTGACTGCAATACGATGCACGGCTCGAACGGAAATCTTAGCCCGACGCCACGCGTGAACTTATTTGCCGTTTATAATAGTATCCAGAACGCGATGATTGAGCCGTTCTGTGAACGCCCACGTCGCCATGAGTTCCTCGCAGAGCGGACGCTGGAACCCATTGAGCCCTTGACTGATTAGGGTTGCAACCTTATCCCAAATCTAATGGTATTTAAACTTGGACCGCACAGATTCCCTTGGATTTAAGATCCTGAGAGCGATTCGGCGAATCATCCGCCGAACATCCGAGCACTCACGCAGTGTAGGAAAACATGGCGGCGTCAGCGTGCCGCAAATGCTCTGCTTAAAGTCGATTACGGAGTTCCCAGCGAATACCGACGTCACGGTTGCCATGGTTGCTAAAGCAGTCCAACTGTCAGCCCCAACGGTGTCACGAATTCTCGACAAGCTTGAAAAGGGTGGTTATGTCACGAGAGAGCGGAATGCAAAGGATCGTCGGCGCGTCTGTGTTTCTCTCACTGAGGAAGGTTGGCAACGAATCGACAATTTGCCGACTCCACTCCATGAGCAATTCCTCAAGAGACTAGAAACGCTTGACCCCATCGAATGCCTCGGACTGCTAAGAGCCCTAGAGATCATTGTCGAACTGATGGACGCTGAGGGCATTGACGCATCTCCCTTACTGACACCAGAGTTAGAAGTCGGTCCGGATGAATCGGTGAGAAATGAAACTAGTTCTGAATGATGCGGTCTACAATTCACTTGAGATCATGAAACTTATTTTCATTCAAAGCTCTTGACAATCAGTTTTTGGCACCATCCTTGACTGGTCTAACTTGGTCCAATGCTTTCTCTGCACCTCCCAATCCAAACTCCGCGTGATCCTTCACATATCACGGCCCCTCACCGTGTCTCTTCCTTCGTGCACGCGCGGTAGCATCAGAATCGCTTCTTGAATATCAGGAGCCAACATCAACAGCCCCATGATCTGTTAGAGTCGTGCAGGCGTCACATGACCAAGGCGCGCGATCTCGCCTTGATCTTCCACAGCGCCGTCTTGGATGATCTGATCGAAACATATCGCCAGCGCCATCAGCTTGAGCTCAACCTGCTTCGAATCAAACTCGGGATGGTTGCGGCGAATGGCATCACGCGCCATCGTTCGTGGGTTGCTTGATAGGCGACAAACTTTCGAGATGCGTTCAATTAGCGATGTCACTGCGAAAGCAAGCGATTGAGCCTTCGCAGCTTCTGTCGAGGTGTCGGTGGTGTCAGTCATCTCTGCCATTGAGTCATCGCACCTTAAGTTCCGCTTGTAGGAAACAAGAAGAGCATGACGAATAAGGCTCCGAGACAGCTAAAGGCTGCGCAGAGTCGCACGATGGTTTCAATATAACCCTTACTAGTTCCCCAAAACTCGACATCCCCAGCATCTACATTGATAGAAAATCGTTTCGAAGAAGGTCCGTCACGGGGAGCTTTGCTCCCGCAAGCGTCCCAATCCGCTCGCGATCCCTCTCCAGTTCACCCGTTCTGGCTGCCACCCAGCCTCGTTACCAATAACCCCGATCGTGATAAGCAATTCCAGCATCTCGATCGTAATAATAGGTGGTCATGGCACCCGTTGATTTTGATGGACTGTAAAAAATCACCGCGTTACCGAGCGGTTGCCATCCGAGAGGCTCGAAACGCCTAACCATGCTCTCCGCACTGGCTGGCTCACCTTCACCTGACATCGATTCGCGCTTGTGGGCCGAACCTTCTCCCTGCTCTTTCCAAAGCTTGTTCATGAAGTTTTTAAAATCGCCTTCCGCAACTTCATAGCGTGCAAAGTGACCTCCGCGATCACTCATCAAAGAAATACTCGTCGCCTCAGGTGGCAACCATGGCTTGATCCTCGGATCTGTAATCTCAGTCACACTTTTGAAGCGATGCTTGCCGCTAAGAACCGAAGGCATTTCCGGGGCTTGTCCGGTTCGGACGGTAGCCTCCGCAGAGGCTAGTTGCCCCGCTGGCATGTGTTGACTTTGCTTAACCAAGATCTTTCCGTCCTTAGCGATCACTAGGTCAAATACCTGCTTGGGTTTGGAAGCGTCGCCCACTAAAGCCTGCCTCCGCAAGCCACGCGGCGGATCTGATTCCATGCATGTGAGCGTTCGTGTTTCCGGATTCCAAGTTCCCTCAAAGATCGTTGGCAGCACTCGACGCTGAGCGTCTTTGGATTCGGTGGTTTTTACCGGACCGATCCTCGTCAACATAAGATCGAAACCATCTTTACGAGGTCCTGCGCCAACAATAAAAACAATTGCATTCTCAGAATCCTCGGCAGACCAAGTCCATGTCATGCTCCACATGGGAATCATTCCACTTTGGGGATCACCAACGATGCTGAGACTGCCTTGGATAGGCGTTGTGGAATCGCCAGTTACCGTTTCTGCTTGAAACGACCAAGTTCCACGAGCGAGATTCATACCTTCAAACAAGGAGATCTCATTTGTCGGAAAATCAGGCGGAAGGTTAAGTCCCAAATCCTGCCAAGTCGCTTCCTTGAGTTGTCTCGGAGATTGAGCGTGAACTGCGACAGACCAGACGCAAAGGGTCAACGCACAAATGGCAATTGTGAAGAATCTTCGGAGGATTTCTTTCATGATTTAATCCTGAGTAATTTCATTTTATTTCTGATTCATGAGGTGATGAGACTTCAACCATTTATGGATTGAAGTGCTACGTGTGCTTTCGTCATGCGATGAAAGGTAGAAGCTTTGCATCACAAAGTCAGCACGCAAAAAAAGAGATCAAGCTGGCGAGACACCCCCTATGGAATTCGTCTTCGGTGATGGAGATGCCTGTTGATGGATCTGAGCATCTAAAACGATGCGTTCCAACAGTTGCAAATATTCAGAGAATCTATCTCGTCCTGATTTGGTCAGGCGATACAACGTCTGCGGACGAGCTCCAGCGTGGCCTTTCCAAACCTCAACCAACCCGGCATCACTCAGAACTCCCAGGTGGCGACTCAAGTTGCCGTCAGTCAGTGTGCAGAACTGTTTGAGATCATTGAACAGCAGACCGTTAGTATTAGCGGCAAGGGAAGCAAGGATTCCGAGTCTCGCCTTCTCGTGGAGGACTCGATCGAGTCCCTGATACGAATATTTACCAGCGACCTTTACCGACTCGCTTTGTTTAGACGGACGTGACATGCTGACGCTCCAACGTCCAGTAAAGGATCGCGGCAGTCAGCAAGTGACCTCCGCCAAAAGTAAACCCCATTTGCCAAGGGGCAAACGCTTGATCACCATGCCCGTGTAATAGGCAATAACTACCGCAGAAAAGATAATAGAATCCAACCCCTGTAATCTGCGGTGGGAGCAAGCGACAAGAACTAAAGATCCCCATCGCGAAGAAAAACGACCATAGCCCAGGCAGAACCCACAACGCTTCGGAAGGCCCAAGGTAGAGACATAGCGTCACAAGACCGCCGACCGCGATGCTTGGAAAGAACTGCTCCACAGCGAGACGAGACAAGTCACGGGAAACACCGGGCTCTGCTCGCTGGCTTCGCCTGAGGACTTGAGCGGCAGAAAATAGAATCCCCATCGCCGCTACACAGATCCAAAAAAAGAGATAACGATCAATTTGTTGAGAGGGAGCAGAAATGAATGTGGTTTGCAATGACGCCGCAGTAAGCCCCAAGACGCCGGTCATCGCCACGGGAACGGAACGGTAGCCGCGAAAAACCTCGGCTCCTGCCATCCGCCGACGCATTTCTGCAATCTGCAGCAGAGCTTCACTCAATTCCACCGTCGCACCTCCCGTAACCCTGACACCTTTACTTTGCATCACAAAGTTAGCTTTGGCGAGTGTAATAGGCAAGACAAAAATACCGAAGGGTTCAAGAGTGGGAAATCTGGCGATGCCCCGAGCACACATCACGACCAAAGCTCGTACGGGTTCAGACCCCGTCAGCTCGCAGCGCGTAATAAGGGGTCAGACCCCTTTTCCCTTTCGGTGTTACATTCCCTCGGTAACGTCGACGACCGAAAGTGAAACCAGCAAACACGAGTAGACCCATCGTGATC
>JAKMEW010000319.1 GCA_022425745.1 Rubripirellula sp. | reverse complement strand
ATCGCTGGAAAGAAAACGCTCCTACTCGACATGGATCCTCAGTGTAACGCAACCTCTTCCCTCGGAATTGCACCGACCAAGAGACACGCGTTAATAGGCGAGACCCCAATCCAAGAAAGCATCCAATACAACAAATCCAGTTCCCTATCGATTGTGCCTGGCAGTAGAAGCTTCGAAGACATCGATCGCCTGGCTGGATCGAACACCAGTGATACACAACGCGTGAAGCGACATCTCGATGACGCCTTCACAAATTTTGACTTTGTCCTGATTGACTGCCCACCGAGCGTCGGGCGACTAACCCAAACTGCCCTAACTGCAAGCACTGAGGTGCTAATCCCGATCCAATGCGAATACTTCGCGATGGAGGGACTGACCCAACTGATTCAAACCATAAAACAAGCCATCATGTCCACCAACGGACGGCTCTCGTTCGGAGGTATCCTCCTAACGATGTACGACCCCTACTTAGAACTGACCAAAGAAGTGGACGAGGAAGTGCGAGACTTCTTCGGCGAAATCGTCTTTGACACCGTTGTGCCACGTGACGTCGCTCTCAGCGAAGCACCGAGCCACGGACAAACCATTTTTCAGTACGCACCGCGATCCCGCGGAGCATACGCTTATACCCAGCTGTGCATGGAGGTGCTCCAGCGTGACTAGTGCAACCACTAACAAGGACCGACGTCTCGGCAAAGGACTTGCCGCACTCCTCGGTACACCGCTCGATGAACACGGTAACCCCATCGAGCAGAGCAATTCTGCTAAGGGGATCGAAACCCTCGAGCTCCCCGTGCATGAGATCGAGAACAATCCCTTTCAGCCACGCCGCGAATTCAATCATGAAGAGATTGCGTCGCTCGCCGAAAGCCTCCGAAACCATCAACAGCTTCAGCCGATCCTTGTGCGTGTGGTCGATGGTCGCTACCAGCTCATCAGCGGTGAGCGCCGCTTGCGGGCAACCATCCACGCGGGGCTCCAAACCATTCGCGCCGAGGTGCGAGAGGCGGATGACCGCTTGGTCGCGGAGTTGGCGATCATCGAGAACCTTCAGCGAAAGGATCTGAATCCTGTCGAAAAAGCGATGTCCTTCAAGCGATACATTGATGAACACCAATGCAAACAGGATGATCTCGCTAAACGCTTGAGTATCGATCGCAGCACCATTGCCAACCTGATGCGGCTACTTGAGCTTCCAGAGACAATCCTAGACTGGCTCGTGGCTGGTGAAGTTAGCGCCGGACATGCACGAGCTCTACTACCGATTGGTGACGAACTGGTGCAGGTGCGGACTGCTCAAAAGATCATCGAGGAGAGATGGAGTGTGCGAGCGACCGAGACGTATGTTTCTGAGTTGCTCAAGAACGAGGAAGACGACGAGACCGGTCGTAAGGTGCTCAATGCCACTCGGCAGCGTCGCAAACAAGCCTCACCGCACCTCGATGCGATGCAGCAAGAAATGCGAATGATTTTTGGCACCAAGGTCGAAATCAAGAGCTCAGCCCGAGGACGTGGAAAAATCACCATCCACTTCAGCGACGCTGAGGAATTCGAGCGACTCAGGGATATGTTGGCCGAAAAATCGCCGCCAGCACTCAAAATCGCCGGCTGAGCCCAGCACTGAGATCACCAAAAACCTTACAGGCAGCCGGTACGAACGGCTGCCTTTTTTTCATCCTACGCTCCCAATGCCGCTCATTCCTTCAAAACAGACGCCGCCACACACTGTTTCACACTGTGTTTCCCATCCTTCTACTCGCAATCAATGAGGCTGTGTTTCACGAGATCAGCGGATTGGTCAATAACCACCTGCACCGCATTGAGAAGCCTGTTGTGGGAACATACGCCGTTTGCCTTTGTCTCGGGTGCCGCGGGCATGAAATTCGTGTCTGTGAAAAACGTTACGTCTACGCGTCCCATAGCGAGGTTGTTTGTGGTTAGAATTTTCGGCGGATCATACAGTCAGGATTCTCTTCCAAGGTAGATGTTGATGTCCGCTTTAAATCGCTTTTCTTTGTTGCTCCTAGCGGTGGGAATTTTTGCGTCAGCCGGAACTGCGCTGTCGGTGCAGCAAGATGGTGGCAATAGTCAACAGGTTTCTGATGTCGCCGGTGACACGGCTGCTGTTGTGCCTGGTGAGTCGGCGACCGGAAGCCAATTGACGCAGGATGATGAAGCCGCAGCGAGCGACGTGAAAGGTGGTGCGGACGCGTTGACATCGGGCGAGGACACTGGCACTAAAGATCAGGATGCGAGCCCCGAAACGCAGGCGGACGCGGTCACTTCGCGGCCCACGCTCACAACTGACCAAAAGATCTCAATCGGGCTGTTGGTGGTTGGAATTGTCTGCGTACTGGGAATGATCATCTTCCTTAGACTCAATGCGTTTCTAGCTCTGATCATCTCGGCAATCATCGTCAGTCTCGGGGTCGGCTGGACTCAGGGCGAGGATGCGGGCACGCGGATGAATGCGGTGGTACAGAGTTTTGGTTCCTCGGCCGGCGGCATAGGAATTGTGATCGCAATGGCCGCCATCATTGGTAAGTGCATGCTTGATAGCGGTGCAGCTGATCGCATCGTACGGAATTCTGTCTCGTTGACTGGCGAGAAGAAAGCGTCGCTAGGCCTCATGCTGAGCGGGTTTATTCTCGCTATTCCAGTTTTCTTTGATACCGTGTTTTACCTGCTAGTTCCACTCGCTCGCAGTCTCTACCGGCGGACAAATCAAAACTACCTTCGTTATTTAATGGCCATTGCGACCGGTGGTGCCATCACCCACACCCTCGTTCCACCTACCCCGGGTCCGCTATTGGTTGGATCCATCCTTGGGGTGGACATTGGAACCATGATGTGGGTTGGCACCCTTGTGGCGATCCCCTCCGCGATTGCCGGTTTGATCTACTCGGTGATCACTGACAAGATCATGCCGATCGAGATGCGACCTCTCGGAGCAAAAGAGGACAAGCATGCCGCACTACCTGAATCTGAGCTCCCAAGGTTTTGGGTCGCCCTGCTACCTGTCATCTTACCGGTTCTGATGATCGGTGCCGGCACATTGGCGAGCACTTTCGCTGACCGAGAAGACCTTGCAAAACTACAACCGGCAGATGTAACCGACTATGCAGAGCTCGCCAGCACACTGAAAGCAGCTTCGACGAGTTTAGCGGAGGGAGAAGGAGTAGCGACGCCCGCAACGCGTCTCATTGGCAGCAGTCGCCTATCCGAGACCGAACGGGAACGTCTCATCACCCCTGCGACCTCCGACGCCAACAAAATCGAGGTAACCAGTATTCTCAACGATGTCCTTCTCGACCCCAATCTATACGACGAGGCGGCCTTCATCGGTGTTCCACTCTCCTCCGTTTCTAAATCAAAACTCAATGCGAACCAGTTGCGGATGAAACCGGTTGATCGCCGCCGCATGAATCGCTCGCTCCTTGAAGACGCCTTCCCACAGCTGATTGCTGCTCACCAGTGGGATTCGGGTCGTAGAAAGCTGTCCAACCGGCTCTCCCTTTGGGGGAACCCAAACTTCGCTCTGATGCTAGCCGCCATTTGTGCGATGCTAACACTGAAATCAGTACGAAAGCTTTCCTGGAGAAGCCTTGGAGAAGACGTTGAGGACTCTTTGATGAGCGGAGGTGTGATCATCCTGATCACCGCTGCGGGTGGTGCGTTCGGCGCCATGCTTCAGCAAACCAATATCAGCGATACTATTCGAGAATATTTTTCTAGCGCGGCAGCATCCGGCACCGCACTCCTACTTCTGGGATGGGGAATCGCGGCAGTACTTAAAGTTGCGCAGGGCAGTAGCACGGTTGCGATGATCATCGGCGCCGGAATGATGTCTGCAATCATCGGGGACGCCAAACCTGAGTTCCACATGGTTTACGTCGCGACTGCCGTGGGTACGGGGTCGCTCATGGGCAGTTGGATGAACGACAGCGGTTTTTGGGTCTTCACCAAGATGGGAGGCTTGACCGAAGCTGAATCACTTAAGACCTGGACACCGCTGCTAATCATTCTTTCACTTGTTGGCCTCGGCATGACGGTCGCCTTGAGTCAAACACTTCCAATGCAGGCGTCTCTGTGAGAGACGCGACACCTACCTTGAAGTGAACGACGACCCTGAAACGCGAAGACAGACCATGCAGAGATCGGGCGAGAGCAGCGAGATAAAACGCGCCGTGAACCGAGGCTGCCTTCTCGCCTTGGCATCAGCATCCAGCACAGGTCTGATGCTATTTGTAAATGGCTCATTTGTTTGGGCTTTTCTATCCGTCCTTGCCTCGCAAGGACATCAGTGGGCAGTGAAGCCTGAAATCTCGCAGTTTCTGCTTCTCGCTTTGCCGGTTGGACTCTGTATAGCAGAATGGAAACTGATCGATTACGTGCGTCAGCACCTTCGCCAGCAGCCTCGGTGACGGGTTATAAACCAACTCAAACAATCATCATTGCGTCACCGTAACTGAAAAACCGATACTCGTTAGCCACCGCTGTTTGGTACGCATCAAGTATCAACTCGCGTCCCGCCAAGGCACTAACCAATACGAGCAGCGAACTTTTTGGCAAGTGAAAATTGGTGATCAAGGCGTCAACCGCTTTGAAATCGTACGGAGGCCGGATGAAGAGATTCGTCATGCCCTGCCACGGTGAGAGCTCCCCGCTGTTCGCCTTTGCTGCACTCTCGAGCACCCTGACACTCGTCGTCCCTACAGCGATACAGCGGCCACCATTGCCACGTCGTTCTCCAATCAAATTAACGGTGTCCGCATCGATCGCCCCCCACTCCTGATGCATCTCATGGTCAGCAAGTTGTTCAACCTGAATGGGTCGAAAGGTTCCAATGCCAACGTGCAAGGTCACCTCCGCCACCGCCACCCCGAGAGACCGAATCTGGGTCATGAGAGTGTCGGTAAAGTGAAGTCCTGCCGTCGGCGCAGCAACGCTACCACGTTCTTTGGCGTAGACCGTTTGGTAACGCTCGATATCCGAATCGACCATTTGTCCGTCTCGGATATACGGTGGAAGCGGGATTCTTCCATACCGCTCCAGCCAATCTGCCGGTGACTGAAGTGGTGCCTGACCGTCCGACTCGTGAAATACATGGCCATCTGGCAACTGAGGCGTCACGAGCAAATTACCCGAATCAGTTCGCGCAACGACCAACAATTCCATGCCATCACGGGCGTGTCGATCCTGCACTGTGATCAATTCACCGGGCCGCAGTTTGCCACGAGTCTTTGTCAACACCTCCCAGATTCCGGTAGCTTCGTCAGCCTGCAAAAACAAACCTTGCCAACGACCGCCGGTCTCCTTGCGGTAACCAACAAGCTTGGCGGGCATCACCCGCGTATTATTGATTACAAGTACATCACGTGGATCGAGTAGGTCAGGAAGATCGCGAACGTGGTAATGCTCGGCCTGACCACTGCCGCGAACGAGTTGCAGTAGTCGCGAATCGCTACGCGAACTGGTCGGTTCTTGCGCGATCAGTTCGCGGGGAAGCTCGTAATCATATAAGTCGATTTCATTCATTCCGACAGTTTAGCGATCCCATTCCACTTGGAGAACATCTGCTGGAAGGAGAAAATTGCTGACGAAAAGATGCACCAGGGTCCAAGAAATCGAGTGTAACCTGATTCGCCTAACAAATGACGAATGCAGCCTCCGCGTCCGAGGCGGTAAGCGTCGCAATCTCTTGCTTGACACAGTTTTCAATCCGCGTCGCTAATTGAAATTTAATCTCAGAGAGAAAGCTGTTGAGGGTCGCGGAAGGTCCTTCAGCCTCGACGGTTACGGTGCCATCGGCATTATTACGCACGAATCCTACAACGTCGTATCTCGCTGAGATGGCCATGGTCGAAACGCGGAAGCCTACTCCCTGAACGTTGCCCTCAAATCTCCAACGCTGTCGAATTCTTTTATCTGCCACTGAGCTTACCTCCCGCTCAATCCAACTACAACTCAATCGCGACCCCGCACATCTCCGGTAGGAACATCAGCCGCGTTTTCCTTGAGCCTCCGAATTTGTTCTTCGGTACTCAGCTGATCCTCGCGTTCATAACGCTCAATAATAACCAAACACATGTCATCAAACGGATCCGCATCGCCCACGTGAGTCATAACCGACGAGACCACCTCTTTAATTACCTCTTCGGAATCACCTCCGACTTGAATCAGTTCCCTAATCCGCTGGATGCCAAACTCCTCATCGTTGACGTTCATGGCCTCATTGATCCCATCGGTGTACATCGTCGCCATGTCACCCGGTCGCATCGGAAAGGAAACCGCTTCGTAATCCATCCCTTCAGCAATTGCGATCGGAAGGCCAGATTCTTCCTCTCCCGGTTCGCAGATCTCTCTCGAGACACCATTTCTCACCAACGGTGGCATGTGGCCTGCGTTGACGATTGTGACCAGATCACTCTCGGGATCGAGCACCATGACGAGGAACGTGACAAAACGCTCGACCTCAAGAACGCTCATGCGGTCGTTCAAGCGTTCAATCGCTGCCGCCACATCAGTATCACTGGCGAGACAGAAACGCGTCTCGGCCGAAAGTTTTGCCATGAACATTGCGGCCGCAACACCGTGCCCAACAACATCGGCAACGACAACAGCGACACGACCACCAGGTAGATGGATGTAGTCGTAGTAGTCACCGCCAATGTGGTGCGCCGCCTGGTAGTAACTGGAAACGCGAAATCCCGGAGCATTTGGAGGTTTGTCCGGCAGGAAAGCTTGCTGAACGCCAGTTGCGAGTTGCAAATCTTGCTCAACTTCCTTTTGACGCATCGCCTGTTCGTGCATGTTCGCGTTGTTGATGAGAATCCCAGAGTATGCAGCAACGCCCGCTAGAAGGTCTGTGTCGTCTTCGCGGAACTGACCGCGTCCCTGTGTCGAATCAATTTGCAGCACACCGAATGCCTCACCGTCGGAATCCAACAGCGGCGCGCAAATCAACGATCGAATCGAAAAGTCAGCAATGGACTGACTACTGTCAAAGCGACTATCGTCCGAAGCGTCCATGGAAAGGATTGCTTCCTTTGTTTCCATAACACGACGAACAATGGTTTTACTGATTCGAATCGTCTCCGACTCATCATGTTTACCGCGAGTCTTCACCCAACGAGGGATCAGATTGTCCTCTTCATCCCTCATCACGATGAAGCCCCGATCCGCTGCGGGGAACAATCGAAACAGACTGGTTAAGATCTTCGGCAAAACCTCATCGACCACCAGCGCGTTACCAAGACTGCTAATGATCTGCTGAAGCGCTTCAAGTTTTGCTTCGGGAGTCGCACTCATCGCAAAACCATCAACGGAATTGCGGATTTCCACCATCGGTGCGCCGGTTGAAAACGGTTGCGACGCCGGTTCACGATCGTCAACCATCATGATGCCGAAGTTGGCACCCTCAAAGGTCATTTCCCCACCAGCGAACCCACTCTGTTCTTCCTCGACAAAAGAGAATTCCACCTCACTGATCCGGATTCGATCGCCATTTTTAAGACGTGTCGGCGCGGCAACTTTCTGCCCATTGAGAAAAGTCCCATTTCGACTACCGGAGTCGACCAGTTCGAATTTCCCTTCTGCTCCGTTCACTTTCGCGTGAAATCGGCTTACTGCACCGGCCTCAACCACGATAGTGCAATCAGGGTGCCGCCCAATTGACGTCTCGCCGTCGGCGAGATCAAACGTCGATGTGGAGTTGGCAGCGCCGGAGATGATTTTCAGAAAGGCCATGGCTGGAACTCGTGTGATGCCGTTAGCAGATTGCGGTCGAGTCACAAAGTTTAAACCGCAATCGCGTCTCAAGTGGTGCTGGAAGCAAACTTCCGAGGCAGTTTCGAGAAGAACCTTCTACTGCCTCAATACAAACCACACCACAGAGGCAGCCTGATCAACAAGAGTCTCACAAGCGGAACAAACCGATTGAAAAAATAAAGTCAGTCAGCCTAAGTGCCCACTAGTTGCGATTGCTCACAACCCTAAAATCCCGTCTCTCAAAGAAGTCGCATTCGAAGCGTTGATAATCGATCCTCGTTGCTCCTTCAACGGCTTGGTGTTGAGGATGTTGATCCTCATCATCGCACCTCATTGCCCGATGGTGCAATTGGCAACACGGTCGATTCTGGCTCTCTTGTTCTAGGTTCAAGTCCTAGTCGGGCAGCTTTCCAGATAGTCAGCAAGTGCCAGCAATCTACTGCGAAGGTCACACCCCGTGTTTTGCGGGGGTTTCTATTGCGCTGACTGTCCCTGTCCGCTGCTGCGACGCGACAAAGGGGTCAGGACTCTTTTTGCAGCAAAAAGAGTCCTGACCCCTTTTGCACACCGAGACTTCGCTTTTTTCAGGACACGTGTCGCAACTTGGCAATTGGCGAACACAAAAAGCGTTTGTGCTGTATCTCTCCCCCCAGAAAAACAGCGTCTGTTCCCTCAGCCTCGCTTCCTTATTTTGGGCTACTTTCTGCGCCCGACCTGAAAACCTCTGACGCTCGAATCTTTGTAAGGCAATCATGCCACTCAAACACTCAACTCAAGAGTAAACCGATGAACCGCCACCAAAGAATCTTTCTCGCTCTATTCACTTTATTCTCCACCCTCGTCGCCACGGAACGAACTCACGCACAGGGGCGTGAACATGGTTGCGACGGCACAAAGCAGCAGATTGGTGCAGGAATCTTAGGGGATGGATCCGCAACGATTGTGTTCACAAATTCAGAAGGGACCTATATCCGCGGTATCTTCACGCAAGATGGCGAAGCCGAGTGGGTGTTCAGCAATCCACTTTGGGGTATGTGGGGGAAAGACGGTGGCTGGCCAGACGATTGCCCACGTCCCCAGAGGAAACCCCCAAAGATGATCGCACCGATAACCCAACCGATAACCCCAAAAATGATCCGACTGACTCCCCCGACTGTGGCGGAACGACCACGACCACTACCACCCCACAGCAATCCACTGGTTCTAGTGAATTGGATCTCACCAGCAACGACTACTTCAAAGAAGATGAATTTGCATTTCTCGTTTGGTTGGAAGAAGAGCTAGCCGCCGATGCTGACAGCCTCGGACGTGAATCATTCTAATGAATGTAATTCCCTTCAACGAAGCAAATTAACCTTGAGAGTCCTGCTTTGACTTCGGTCGAGGCGGGGCTTTTTTCCGTTGAATGAGCAACAAAATTGCCCTAACCCGCACACTGAAAATCCAATCCAATAACACAGTCCGAAAAGCCACTTTCCCTCTCGCCTGCGTAAACATCCCCAGACGCAACCGACTTGAAAGATTGCACAGGATTACGCTTGGACGATTCACAAAAAGTGGGCCATAATCCGGAGAGGGGAACTGAGTTTGACCTTGGAGATCGAACTTTGAATCGAAAATTGACACATCTACTGATTCTCTGCTTAGCTTTTGGGAGTGTTTTCCCCCAAGCATTCGGTTCAGCTTGTGTCATTTCACACGCGCCTATTCGTCCACACATTCACCTGAATCAAAGCACTGCAACTCAGCGGCATCACCACAACCACGATCACCACCATCTTCACAGCCATCATCATCATCACGGCCGCAACGATCGTCATGCTTCGGAGGGCCATGATTTGGCCGAAAAGGATTTAGGTGATCAGCATTCTGGGCGACATGATTCCGATGCGATCTATCTCGGGTCGTTTGACCCTTTCCTACCGCCCTCCGACCGACACGTCCTCGAATCCGTCGATGTTCGAGCAGATTTCCTTCCGACTATGATCGGGGACTTGGTCGCACCCGAATACTATCTAGCTGATTCGGTTCGTGCATATCGCCAAGCCGACAGACCGCTCTTTCTGCTGCATGCTGCGCTGAGGTTGTAGGCTAATCGACGAACGACCTTCAACAACGTTCATCACTTGCCCTAATCACCGATCCTTCTCCGCCCGCCTTTCGTTGATTGACTTTCGAGCGAGAAATACTGCGGTGAGAACAAATCGCCTTCGCAAGCATCAAATCTCGCGACTCACTCGTCTAGCAACGAGCCGCAGCGTCGCTGTGGAAGTGTTAGCATCCAAAACATAAGATCAACAGCAGTGGCACAATCCACGCGTGCTTGTTGATCCATTAAGGTCACCATGAGACAAAACAGAACACTCAATGCGATGGTTGCCCCCATGCTCATCATGGCGGTCGCAACCACAGTCTGGGTCTTTAGGGAACAGATTTTCCAAACTCCCAGCGGGGACGATCTGTCCGCGCACGCACCAACCGACCCAGTCGAGAAACTCGAGATATTGGAACTTGGACCGCAGGCAAGAAAGAATCTCAAGTTAAACTCAGCGCCGGCCCGCCAGACTGACTATTGGCGGGCGATCACCATCCCCGGAGCTATCCAAGATCGTCCTGGTGTCTCTGACCGCGGTATCACTTCCCCAGCCGTCGGCAACATCTCAGAAATCCACGTCTACCCGGGCGACACGGTCAGACCGGGTGAACGACTAGTGACCATCAAACTATTCAGTGAATACCTGCAGAGCACACAAACTCAGCTCTATAAAGCGTCACAAGAGATTGCACTACTCAGAAAAGAAATCGCTCGGCTATCAAGTGTTGCCACGTCTGGCGCGATCTCTCAATCGAGGATTATTGAACTCAACAACGACGTGCGTCGACAAGAGACGATCATCCAAGCTTCCAAGCAAGAATTGCTCAATCGCGGTCTTGCGCCCTTGCAGGTGGAACAGATCAGCAGCGGTAATTTTGTGTCCACGATTGATCTGGTTGCACCACCTCCCCGCTCGATCGTGTCCGAAACAAGTTCAAGCTCTGAAAGCCTGAACATCACTTCCCCAACCTCACAAGAACGGAACGAGACGACAGCATATGAAGCCAATGCGGCTAGGAAAACATCGGGCGGATATGAATCGAACATCGGACAGACCAGCGGCGGCACACAGGTTAACACTGATGATCAGATTACGGAGACAATCACCTACGAGGTTCAAAAACTCTCCGTTGAACTTGGGCAGACAGTCCAAGCCGGCGAGTTAATCTCGGAGCTTTCGAATCATCGGCATCTTTACATCGTGGGCCATGCCTTTAAACGCGAAGCTGGTTGGCTCGAACGTGTAGCAAGTGAAAACCGGTCAGTTGAAGTGGAGTTTGCTGATGACTCCGCGGAGTCATGGAAACCGCTTGATCAAACCTTTGAGATCCGTCACTTGTCCAATACTATCGACGAACAGAGCCGCACCTTTGACTTTTACCTTCCGTTGGTTAATCAGTCACAGGTCTACGAAAACGGAGGCGAAAATTTTCTACTGTGGCGTTTTCGTCCTGGCCAGCGAACGCGGATTCATGTGCCGGTCGAGAAGCTTGAAAATGTCTTCGTTCTCCCAGCCGAGGCGGTGGCCCATGAGGGTCCCAATGCGTTTGTGTATCGGCAAAACGGAGACCTTTTTAATCAGATCGCCGTTCATGTTCTCCATCAGGATCGTCGCCACGTAGTGATTGCCAACGATGGAAGCATCACTCCGGGAACCTTTCTCGCACAAAACGCTGGAGCATCCCTACGACGGGTTTTGAAATCTCAATCGGCCAGCGGTGAACAGCCCGGTCTCCACGTTCACGCCGACGGCACCGTCCACGCCGCGCATTAGGAGATCCACAAGATGCTAAACGCAATCATCCGTTTATCCCTTCGCTATCGAATATTGGTGATCCTCGCCAGCCTGACGCTGCTTGGATACGGATCCTACCTCGCCACCAAGCTACCAATCGATGTCTTCCCTGACCTTGATCGTCCCCGCGTCGTCATCATCACCGAAGCGTCTGGTCTAGCAACCGAGGAGGTCGAGACGCTTGTCACGCAGCCGATCGAAATCTCTCTCCTCGGAGCCGACGGTGTGCAGGCGGTACGCAGTCAAACAACAGCCGGACTCAACGTTCTCTATATCGAATTCGACTGGAAAACTGACATTAGGGACGCAAGACAGACGGTTGCCGAACGATTATCCACGCTCGACGAAGCACTGCCCGATGGGATCCGTCCCCAAATGACACCACCCTCTTCGATCATGGGTCAGATTGTGATTGCCGGCATCTACCGCCAACTCGGCCCAAACGGCGGCCGACTCACGCCCGTTGATAGAACGCCGTGGGTCGCCGAGTTAAAGCAGAACGAAGGCGATGCTCCCGAAGTCAAGATTTGGCTCCCCAGTGATCGGCGCCGAGTTGACATTTGGGACCTGGTCGAGAGTGAACTGCTTACGATCACCACCCAATCGACAGACCCGTCACTGGAGGCAGTAGCGAATGTCCGCATCGAAGGCCGCACTTATGAGATCCCATTCCAAACGCAGGCAAAGCAACTTCTAGAACTTCGTACCATTGCTGACTGGGTTATCCGGCCACGCTTGTTGAAGGTGACCGGTGTCGCCGAAGTGTTCATGCAGGGTGGAGAACGAAAACAGTATCAGGTTCTTCTCGACCCCACCGCCCTGCTGGAGTACGACGTCACGGTGCAGGACGTCAAGCAAGCGCTTCGAGAGAGTAACATCAACGCCAGCGGTGGATTTGCCATCGCCGGTGAAACCGAACGTCCAATCCGTATCCTCGGACGCCTTGGGACCGTTTCTAACGATGTCCTGAACGATCTGCGAAAAATCCCTGTTCGTCGCGGCGTTAAACGCAACGTGTTACTTGATCAAATCGCCACGGTTATTGAGGGGCAAGAGCTTAAACGTGGTGATGGTAGCATCAATGGCCAAAGCGGAATTGTCTTCACCGTTGTGAAGCAACCCCACGTCGACACGCGACGTTTGACAGACGACGTCACACGAGCGTTCGCAGAAATCGAGGCTTCACTGCCTTCAGACATCATCATCAACTCGGAACTATTTCGCCTCAAGAACTTCATCGACCGGGGTATTTTCAATGTGGGTGAAGCGCTCATCATCGGAGCCAGCCTGGTCATCATCATCCTCTTCCTCTTTCTGCTCAATTTCCGCACCACGTTCATTACCCTGACCGCCATTCCAATTTCACTGGTCATGACCAGTCTGGTGTTCCGCCTAGTGAGTTGGTTGAGCGGAAGTGAATTGTCTATCAACGTCATGACCCTCGGTGGTATCGCCGTCGCAATGGGCGAGTTGGTCGACGATGCAATTGTGGATGTTGAGAATATATTCCGGCGTCTTAAGCAAAATCATCACCGCGAGAAACCACAGTCAGCCATCACCGTGGTGTACGAAGCGAGCAAGGAGATCCGTAGCGCTATCTTGTTTGGCACTGCCGTTGTGATTTTGGTCTTCCTCCCACTGTTTGCGCTTTCGGGAATCGAAGGAAGGCTCTTTGCTCCCCTCGGATTCGCCTACATCGTTAGTATTTTGTCCTCATTCCTTGTCTCGCTAACGGTAACTCCCGTTCTATCCTATTACCTACTTCCGAATTCCGGAGCGACGCATCGCGAGGCAGACGGCCCTGTCCTACGCGGGTTGAAAGCGGTTACGCGTCCTTTGATTCGCATCAGTATGGCACTCCCCGGCAGCCTTCTACTGCTGACTTGGATCGCCGTCGTCATCGCCGGCTGGCAAATCGCACACCTGGGCCGAAATTTCCTCCCAGCATTTGATGAGGGCAGTGTTCAGGTGAATGTCACTCTCCCACCGGGATCGTCTCTCCAAGCCTCCAACCAAGTCTCATCGAGCATTGATGATGTGTTCTTGTCGATGCAAACCTCGCCATCGAATCCACAGGGCGAGATCCTCAATTTTGTTCGCCGCACGGGCCGCGCGGAGATGGATGAGCACGCTTCGCCGGTCAATGCCGGCGAGTACATCTTGAGCATGAACCCTGAGACGAGCGGAAACCGTGATCAATTGCTCGCGAATTTACTGGAGCGAATCCATGCCGAGGTACCAGGTGTTGACATCGAAGTAGAACAACCGCTCGCCCATCTGATCAGCCATATGGTATCGGGGGTCTATGCTCAAATTGCGATCAAGATTCACGGCGATGATTTGACTCAACTACTAGCGATTGCTGAACAGATCAAAGCCGAAATAAAAAACATTCCAGGAATCACACCGCCGATCATTGAACCAATCCGTATGACGCCAGAATTGCATATACAAATGCGAAGTGAAGACCTCGCTCTACACGGTCTCACTCGTGAGTATGTTGCAGACCTCGTGCAAACCGCATTGCAAGGTGAAGTCGTTTCGCAGGTCCTGCTTGGGCAACGACGGTTTGATCTTCTGATACGAATGGAGGAGCAGTATCGCAGCGATTACGAGAATCTTGGACGTCTGCGGATTGACCTGCCACACCTTGACGGGCATACAGAACGCGGGCAGATTGAATTACGTGACGTTGCCACCATCGGTCAAAGTTCGGGGCCCAACTCGGTCAACCGCGAGAATGCGCGTCGCCGGATCGTCATTCGATGCAACACTCAAGGTCGCGACTTGGCCGGCGCTGTCGCCGCAATCAAACAGCAGGTCAACGCAAATCTAGAACTCCCCGTCGGATACTACGTCGAGTATGGTGGCCAGTTCGAGAGCCAGCAAAACGCAACTCGGGTGATCGCGATCTTGGCGGGTGTCGCCGCGGTCGGGATGTTTGCGGTATTGATGATTCTATTTCCTTCGGTTCGGGTCGTTCTGCAGATCTTAAATGCGTTACCCACCGCATTTATCGGCGGCGTGCTTGCCTTGGTAATCACTCAGCAAAATCTCACGGTCGCTAGCCTCGTCGGATTTATCTCACTTGGTGGGATCGCGGTCAGAAACGGGATCCTCCTTGTCACTCATTACTTTCACCTGATGAGCGAAGAAGATGAGGTTTTTTCTCAGGAAATGATTACACGTGGGAGTTTAGAGAGGCTTGCTCCGGTTCTGATGACCGCATTAACCGCTGGCATTGGACTGATTCCTTTGGTGCTAGGTGGTGAGGCACCCGGACGCGAAATCCTCTACCCGGTCGCTACGGTCATTCTCGGCGGACTAATAACGTCAACCTTTTGTGAATTCCTTATCCATCCCGGCCTCTTTTGGAAATTTACCGGAAAAGATGCGCAAAGGCTCGTAAACACTGAACAAGACATACCCTTTTGAAGGATCCAAGGCATGAAGAAACTTATTTTTGTCGCTGTCATCTACCTCACCGCATCATTGACTGGGTGTAACCAACCCGATTCAACTGACGGCACAGCCGGTAAAACAAGTGGTGCCGCAAGCGACGATCAGGGCCATTCACATGACGATGAACATGACCACAGTCATGGCGACGACCATGCACATGATCACGACCATAGCGTGGAAGGTCACGCACATGGGGTTGGACCGCACGATGGGACCATCGCTGATTGGGGCGGTGGGAAGTATCACGTCGAATTCACTGTCGACCATGATTCTCAGACAGCAACTGTCTATGTATTGGGTACCGATGAAAAAACCGCAACACCGATTAATGCGGAATCGATTGAACTGAGTCTTGTTGATCCCGCGATCCAAATCGTCCTATCAGCACAACCACTCGATGGGGATCCAGAAGGAACCTCATCGCGGTTTGTGGGAACCGATGAAAAACTCGGTTTGGTGCAGGAGCACGAGGGCACGATGACGGGTGTGATCGACGGTACACCCTATTCCGGTGACTTCAAAGAAAAAGCCCACGATCATTAAGTCAAACGCAAAAAGGGGTCAAACCCCTTTTGTGTTTTAAGGGGTCTGACCCCTTATCGCTTCGCTAAGTCATCCAGTTCACTAAGCTGGAAGCGAACGCTGAGGATATAAGGTTCCTGCCCCTGAGACCAATGGCCATACGTTGTCGTGACAAAGGTGCCGTCAGGTAACACTTCGACTCCGGGATAGGTCGTGTCATAACCTTTGGTGTTGTCTTTAAGCCGCACAAAGTATTGACCATCGGTACCATCGACAAGATCCTCCCACGTTCCGACCCAACCAACCCAATCTCCCTCAAACGGGCGTTGATCGACACTTGGCCTTGGGGATCGACAACGGTAACTGATAAAAAGCCTACCATCTGGACCATACTTCCCCGTATGGCGATCACCTGCGAGCACCAGTGGCATCTCCCTTGGCTCGCTCCAGGTCTCGCCCTCATCCTTCGAGAAAATGATGTGCGATCGTTTACTTCGGGTGTTTTCACGCAAAAGCACTGCTAGCGTTTTGCCATCGGGGGATCGGATACATCCCGGTTCACACAAATGCACTTTTGATGAACGGTAAACCGACTCAGGCTCGGACCACGTCAAACCACCATCGACGGAAAACGTCTTATAGAGATCGAATGGCGTCTGAGCATTATTGACCGGCTCCTCAGTAAAGAAACGCCCGTCATCATGAAACATAGCGAGATAGTGACCAGGCCGGTTCGCCAACGCCTCCACGAATCCCATCACAACAATCCCACCCCAAGACCCAACGTTCTTGAGTTCACTCCAGTTTGCTCCATCGTCCTCTGATACTGCTAGACGTGCTGGATACAATCCCGACCACATGATCAAACGCTTGTTCCCTGCCGCATCAACGACCCGATGAAGCGTTGGCACCTCTTTCGATGTCGCCCAACTAGCAGGAGTTGCCAAGCGATCACTCCACGTCTTCCCAGCATCATCACTGCGTTTGTAGACAATTCCTCCTTTACCATGCCCCTTTGGGTAAACACACAGAATCGTCTTGCCATCTTCAAGCAAGCAGGTTGTCGGATGGCCTAGATATTGTCCATCCTCATGATCTACTACAACCTGCCGGTATAGCTGATCATCCAGATCGATAAGTTTAAGAGATGGGTTGGGCTCGTTCGCAATACAATCCACCATCGTCACTAACGGCAACATCCAAACGGTGAGAAACACTAATCGAGTCATGATCTAGAATCAGAATAGAGTGACAAAATCGATCCTTTGGTGCCCAACCGCAGAACCCTCTAAGCTCACGGCGGTCAACCAAGTTTGGATAATATAACAGTGAAAGGATGGCTCTTGGTCGGATGCCCTCAAGCATACCCCGCGTACTCGTTCTCTCACCACTCCGAATGACCAACAAGGACGTGACACAATGCCTAACGACGACATCTGCACCAACCTATTCCACCAACCCGACCAACGACTCGAGATAGAACTCACCGAGAAGGTGCTGAAATCGGGAGCAGTTCGGATTGAGCGAATTATCTCCCAGGGCCATACGTCACCAGACGACTTCTGGTACGACCTAAATGAGCACGAGTGGGTGAGCCTCCTAGAGGGTCAGGCGGTGATCCAATTCGACGATGGTTCAAGCAAACATCTCACGCGTGGGGACCACTGCTTCATCCCCGCTCACACGCGTCATCGCGTCCAATCCACCTCAACATCGCCAGCGGCAATCTGGCTTGCAGTGTTCTTTAAGTGAGAAAAAGGATTTGCTTGCGAAAAACGAAGGGCCAGGCCTCTACTCGCTGCCCCCAAAAAGAGTCCTGACCCCCTTTAATCTCCCACATTCTCCCCCGTCCCCCAATGGTCATTAACGAACACGTGTAATCTGGTTGATCACTCGAAGAACATCGATCGCGGTGACCTGACCATCACCGTTAGCGTCCATCGCCGCGGAAGCGTCGTTGACCACGCTACCGGTACCACGGCTTGCCATAAAATTGATGATCACCAGTGCGTCAGCCGCGGTCACAAGCCGATCACGATTCACATCGAGTTGGTCGCTGACGCCCGCCGCAAAACCACTCATCAGTTGATCAATGTTCGAGGTGACATTTGCTGCCACCGAGAGTGCATCTGCTGTCGAACCACCTGCAGCTACAAAACTCGCCGCATTCGCGAAACCGGTGAGAGTGCTTGTATTTTCAGCACCTCCCGCGGTAGCACCTAGAGAGCTCGCAAGTGACACGCTTGCATCTGTAGCAGCAGCGCCGGCTTCACCCTGCACGGTCGCTTCTGGCACCGCCGAGTCAAAGGTAGCTGAGCCCGCAGCAGCGGCCCCAAAACCGGTTAAAGCAGAGTTGGTTGTTCCAAAACCGGCAGCTCCAAATGTTGTCGACCCCGTCACGGCACTTCCGGCAGCAGCGTTTTCCGTCGTTGGTGGATCAACAATGACACTACCGCTTCCATCTTGGATAACTCCCCCAAGCACTCCATCTCCAGCAGGCTGCTCCAACGGCAAGATACCGCTATTCCAGTACCAATCTTCGCCAAGATTGATCGGTTCCACCCAGATCCTTTCTGGAATGGAGACCGTCGAATCCGATACAACCACCACTGGATGTGCGTGATCTTCGCTTCCAGGGAGACAGAGCGGACCACCGATCAAGCACTCAAGCATCGGATCCGCTCCCAGCGGTGGGGCGAGGGGGCCAATGGAGTCGGCATAGAATTCGGCTGTTACCTTTGTGGAAACAACCACCGTTTCATTTCCCCGATAGGCGATCGAAGCCCTTGCATGGTACGTCCCCAATGGCAAGACAACACCCGACATACTTCTAAGGCAATCGATCGGACCAGCAAACGTATAAATGGGGTGAAGCTCGGCGTCGAAGATCTCCAGAACAAGTGCCGCCCCGTCCACTTTAGCAGCCAAACTCTGCGAAGCTCCCGCAAGATTAAACTTCGCGATCTTCGGCATTGATAAGATGAACGTCGAAGTTTCCGAACGCTGTGCATGATCCAATTGCCCCTCGAGCAATGTAACCTCATTAAACTCCTGCGATGACAATTCGGCGTTGACGCTGTAGGCCCCAGCCTTGTAACCGTCAGCAACGCGACCGCCTTGTACCTGAACCATCAGTTGTTCGCTCGCCGTGAATCCATCGACCAACAACTGCGTCACACCATGACCACGTGAGGTAGTGCGGACTTCCAGAGATCCTCCACTCAAAGAAACCACTTCAATATCAGGCACAAGCCCGTCACGATTCAGAGAATGCACCTCGATTCTCAGAGAATGGTTTGGATCGATTTCCTGCGGCAGTCGGATTGAATACTGATCGATTTCATCAACGGTTACCAATTCACCAACTGCGTTGTACACCGTCCGTTCTGGTGTCTGAATCATCGGATCGATATCGACAGGCCCTGTTTGGTCGAGCAATTCCTCAGCGAGCGACCAAATCGCCCCGCCAGACGCGTCACCAGGACGGTACGAGTAACCACGGTCACCAAACCTTGAATTTTGATGCCATCGGTACGCGTTCTCGACCCACGTTGTATTGACCTCATTGCTGGTCGCAAACCATTCTGGTGACGCAATCAGCACCCCATAACCACCAATGGATTCTTGATCTGAACTTCCGCCCTCGATCTTGAGATAAACCCGCTCCGCGGTAGACGAATTGATTGTCATCAGCGCCCAATCCGACTCAGGGTTCACAGTGACGCTGGCCAGCTCCTCCCCATCACGCGTGAAAACCTCGGCTTGGAGCGAAGCGAGACTGAGGCCCTTCGTCTTCACACCGATCGTCATTTCACCCACCGCATTATCGGCGAGATTAATACGGTAG
>JAKMEW010000315.1 GCA_022425745.1 Rubripirellula sp. | reverse complement strand
GCATAAGCGGCGTTTGCTTTGATGAGTTTCTTCTCGATGATCTCGTCGATGAGTTCATTCGCGTCATCGAACAATTCTTTCGCCTGTGATCCAACAACCTTGTCCTGGAAGATTTTTGGGTACTTGCCTTTCAATTCCCATGTCATAAAAAAAGGCGACCAATCAATGTAGGGGCGAATGTCATTCAAGGAAAAGTCGGTTAACACTTTGGTGCCAGTGAAGGCTGGTTGAGGGATGTGGACGGTGTTCCAGTCGGTTCTAAATCCCTTTTCGCAGGCAGTCGCATAATCAACAAGCTTTTGCTGACGGCCATGGTAGCTTGCGACGAGTTTTTCCTGCTCTACTGCATTGTGAGAAATGTATTCATCGCGGTGCTCAGTGCTGATTAATTTCTCCACCACTCCGACGCTTCGGCTCGCGTCGAGAACGTGAATGATGGGGCCATCGTACACGGGAGCTATTTTCACGGCAGTGTGCTTGGCACTGGTTGTGGCACCACCAATCAATAATGGCATCGACATTTTACGTCGTCGCATCTCACGTGCGACGTGTACCATTTCATCTAAGCTTGGTGTGATCAAGCCGCTGAGACCGATCATATCGACTTGGTGTTTTTCCGCTTCCTCAAGGATGGTTTCGCTGCTAACCATCACTCCTAGGTCAATCACTTCATAGTTGTTGCATTGGAGCACGACACCCACGATGTTCTTGCCGATGTCATGGACATCGCCTTTCACTGTGGCAAGCAGAAACTTCCCTCTGGCGGAAGCTCCTTCAAGTCCCTCGGCTCGCTTCTCCTCTTCCATGAATGGTTCTAGGTAGGCAACGGCCTTTTTCATGACGCGTGCAGATTTGACCACCTGAGGTAAAAACATCTTGCCTTCACCAAATAGGTCGCCCACTACCTGCATGCCATCCATCAGCGGTCCTTCGATCACCTCCAAGCAACGAGTGACCGATTGTCTGGCCTCTTCTGTGTCTTCGACAATGTACTTATCGATGCCCTTGATCAACGCGTGCTTCATGCGTTCGCCAATGGGGGCTTCTCGCCAAGCCAGGTCCTCTCCTGCTTTCTTCTTTCCACTTCCCTTTACCGTCTCGGAGAGTTCTAGTAGCCGATCGGTTGCATCTGGCCGGCGATTCAAGAGTACATCTTCAACACGTTCTAGTAGTTCAGCCGGAATCTCCTCATATACCTCTAGTTGGCCAGCGTTAACAATTCCCATATCGAGCCCTGCCTTGACTGCGTGATAGAGAAACGCGCTATGCATGGCTTCCCGAACACGGTCGTTACCTCGAAAGCTGAAACTGATGTTGCTAACACCACCACTGGTTTTGGCGTTGGGGCATTCTTTCTTGATTCTTCCTACAGCGTTGATGAAGTCGACTGCGTAGTTGTCGTGCTCTTCGATGCCGGTGGCGACGGTAAGAATGTTGGGGTCAAAAATAATGTCTTCCGGCGGGAACTGCACCTTTTCGACAAGAATGTTGTATGCGCGTTTGCAGATAGCGACCTTGCTGTCTTCGTCCGTGGCCTGACCGGTTTCGTCGAATGCCATCACCACCGCCGCGGCTCCATATTGCCTAATGAGGCGAGCGCGGCGAATGAATTCTTCTTCACCGTCCTTGAGGGAGATAGAGTTGACTACCGTTTTGCCTTGAGAATTGCAAAGCCCTGCTTCAATAACCTCCCACTTACTACTGTCAATCATCACTGGCACGGAAGCAGCGACGTCATCCCCGGAAATTAGTCGGAGAAATCGTGTCATTGCTTCAACGCCATCTAGCAATGCATCATCAAAGTTGATGTCGATAATCGTTGCGCCGTTTTGCACTTGTTCGCGTGCAACTTCAACAGCTTCTTCATAGTTCTCGTTCCTAATCAGAGACGCGAATTTTCGGCTGCCGGTGACATTGGTGCGTTCTCCTACCATGGTGAATGGTATTTCTGGACGCATCTCCATGGGGAGTTGACCCGCAAGGCGAGTCCAAATGGGACCATGATTTTCTTGTTTTGGTTTTTTTCCCTCGACACGCTCGGACATGGCTCGGATGTGATCGGGTGTGGTTCCGCAGCAACCACCCAAGATATTTATCCAGCCGTTGTCTGCATATTCGCCCACAATCTCTGCCATCTGTTTTGGGCCGAGATCAAATTGCCCCATCTCGTTGGGTAATCCAGCATTCGGATGACAGCTAACCCCGATGCCGGTGGATTGGGACATCGCCTCGATGTGCGGTCGCATCACATCTGGCCCCAAGGCACAATTCATTCCGATAGATAACAGCGGGAAATGAGATAACGATGTAACAAAAGCTTCAACGCTCTGCCCACTAACGAAGGTTCTTCCCATTTTGTCAAAGGTTCCACTAACCATGACCGGGATGATCCTTCCACCCGCATTGAAGTAATCCTGAGTCGCAAAGAGACATGCCTTCAGGTTCAAGGTGTCAATCGCTGTTTCAGGAAGTAGTATGTCGATTCCTGCTGCGGCCAGGGATTCGACCTGTGCTCGATAGCTATCACGCATTTCCTGAAAGGTGATGTCGCGATGCGCGGGATCTTCTACGTTCGTGCTGATTGCAGTTTGTTTGGTGGTAGGGCCAATGGAGCCAGCAATGAACCGTGGTTTATCCGGTGTTAGCTCAGACCACTTGTCTGCCGCTGCTCGCGCGCACGCGACAGCCGCGTGATTGATTTCATCAACTAACTCAAGTGGAAGGTCGAATTCTGCCATACCGACGGGCGACGCGCCGAAGGTGTTTGTTTCCACAATATCGCTACCCGCTTCAAAGTAGGCATCGTGGATCGCTGTGATCTTTTCTGGGTGCGTTAGACAGAGTAAGTCGGAAAAGTTTTTTAGGTCCTTGTCAGGGTCATGATCGGCGAAGCGATCTCCGCGAACGGCAGCCTCATCGAGTTGTAGCCGCTGGATCATAGTCCCCATCGCACCGTCAAGAAGAAGAATTCTCTCGCGGATGATCTCTCGTAAATGGGCGGCAGAAGTAGTGTTTTCAGGCATTGGTGCGAGTCGTGAGACAAATCGTATGGAATTAGACACAAGGTTGGGGCAATCATCTCTTTCTTGGCCCTACCTCACAACCCGCGAGCCCGAACTGCACCAAACCCGTTTGGTAGACAATCTGTGACAATTGGGACGCTTCGAACAGACGGGTCTCCGGTGGATACGCTAATTCACGATACTTCAGCCGAAACATGGACGGAGTTGCCGTACCCAGCTTCTCGAACTGGGGCGACCGAATGCCACATATTGGCAGGTTTTATCGGAGTGGAGATGACGCTGTGCTTTGTATCGACAAATTCTTGCTGGCTTGTCCAGTTCGTCCCAAACTCTACATGCTCATTGCAACAACATGATTATCGTCGCGACTAAGCGGTACGGTTGACTGTCTGTTGATTCGCCTTGGATCGGTTCGGCAAATTCCGTTGCTAGCAATCGCGTTAACCGCATTTAAACCCGTGTTTAACGTGTCGAAAGTTTAGTCGCTATTGATGCATCGTTAAACTTAAGCTAATTCACATATTCGTGAAGGCACGCACAATTTATTGCCGATAACACACCGGAACGGGCTGTGTAGGATCAGTCTCTTTGCCGTTCGCCATATTGGTGAATCCTCTTTATGAACAGGAAGTTCGAATGACCATCGATCCAGATCGGTCAAAAGATGAAGGCGAGAGCCGCTTGCGCTCCAAGGAAGAGGCTTCCGAGGGGAATTTAACGCTACCAGTGCTTTTTACACTGCGTTCCCTCGCAGGAGGGGGCTTTGAGGGCAGCTCGACGTCTGAATTGCATGTGGATCTTGCAGAGCAGCACCTGTCGGAATCCAAGTCGATCGAGAAGTCGACTTCTTTCGTTGCTGGGTTATCACGCCAATCCGAGAGGCACAGCGCGTCTCGATCCGATGGCGAATCTAACTCGGAAAAGGAAGCGGACCTCGATGAGCAAGTGTCGTCGATAGAACCATTGCCTGATGGAATCGGGCCGACAGCTTCGATTTCTGAGCAAGTGGTTACGCCCGCACTCGCTCGGCAGTCAGGCTTTTCGAGGAGATCATGGGGCGATCGTATAGGGTCACACGGTCTTGTAATCGGTTTGTTGTTAGCTGTTGTGGCCGCAGCCTTGTTCACAGGGAAAGAGGGCGTTCGAGTCAATCCGAACCCTGATGACCTACTCAGTTTTGACGATGAATCGGTTAATGTTGCGTTGCCCGAGATGCTTGGGATAGATCTTGGTCAACTGGAAGAACCGCTGGCGGAAGAGCAGGAACACTTCGCTCTGACTGGGGGTTCATCAGCAAGTTCCCACTCATTGTCGCCGACGAGCTCGTCATTGACGCAGCCATTTAGCGAACAGGGCTCAAGTGAGCTCGCTCGCGAAACAGATCAGGCCATATCCGCGATGCAGGTATCGGTCGAATCAATGCAAGATGAACCTTCACGGGACAGTTCAAATTCTATTCGTCCAGAGGAACCACAAAGAGAACGTTCCGTTTCGACCAACTTGGATCAGCTAGCCAGCGGGCAGCCGACAGGTGAATTGGAGGGTTCCGGTTCACGCGAATCAATTCGTCTGCCCAAGCGAACAGCAACACCGGGGCAGATCTCTGATTGGTTGAAATTCTTACCACCTGTTGACCGAATTGCAACTGAATCGACGAATCCGTCTTCCTCTATCCAAACAGTAGGTTCTCGTTGATGAGTGCTGAGACTTCAAGGTTTATCAGGGCATATTCACGTCGGCGGAGCGGAGGCCAAGGCTTGCCATTGGGTTCGCGCTGTTCAGAGTCTGAACTGACGACAGAAAAGATGGGCGAAGATTTCGCTAAAGCTGAGCTTGAGGGAGAATCTGATTCGTCTTCTGAACCAACGGTTCGCGGTGGTTTGGAGTTGGACGATACAATTTCCGGTACCGCATCGCTTTGGTACGAGGAAGGTAACGGATCGATCTTAAGAATTGACCCAGTTAACGGTGTTGAGCGATTAAGCGAGTCATTGAACTCGGGCCAATCATCGGACGGGTTTGAAAAAAGTGATAAAGCAAGCGGTGAGAACAGGGGTCCAGGTAACACCGAGATTCTTGCTTCTTTGCAACATACGTTTACATCGTATGCGGAACCTTCAGAAGAGATGTGTCGCACTCCGATTTCTCATGATGCGGGGATCAGAGGAAATGATCTCATAGTGGCTGAGCAAACGCTTTCCGATTCCTCGGACGGTTCATTCTCAGCTGCATGGGAGGTTGACGCTTTTGAAATCCCCGAGACGGTGAATGTTTTATTCAGGCAAACTGGCTTGCTGAACAGCTTGTCTGAGAGGCTTTCCGAGGCTGTGCGAACAGGTCTTGGAAGCATCATGGTTACAAGTCTCGAACGAGGTGAGGGCAAAACGAGTGTTGCCATCGGTTTGGCGATCGCTGGTGCTGCTTCTGGTATTAAGGTCGCCCTGGTTGATGCGAATCTAACTGAGCCGTCGCTTATCGACTCACTCAATCTGGAGGTGTTGCATGGTTGGGACGCTCATTCCACCGGCGTTCCCATGTCTGAAATTGCAATCCACTCCATTGCGGATGACTTAACACTTTTCCCTTTGATCAATCAGGGGGCTTGCATAGAAATCAGCGATGGAGTTCGCGAGCGGTTTATTACGCTGCTTTCAGATCACTTCGACTTGATCATTTTTGATGGCGGAACATGCAGCGATCTAGATCTAACGGACAAAACACATTTTTTGAATGCTGATAGCGCGGTAATTGTTCGCGATTTATCACGATCAAATGAGTCCGAAGTCAGCGTCTGTGCGCGAAAGATCCTCGAAGCCGGGGTTAAGAGCGTTGGCATCGTCGAGAATCATGCATCGTGAGACTTCGTGAGGCAGTTCTTCGAGTAACCGTTCGTTTCTTTCAAACGAATCTTCTCTTGGAAACTAAGAATCACTTTTTGAGTTCCGAGCATTCTCCAGCAGTTCAATCCACGGGCCTACATAATGACCATTGTCGTGGAACGTTCTGCCGCTGACTAAATTGCCGTCAATGACACAAGGTTCGTTGACAAAAATACCACCGCATACTTCTAGATCGAACTGGCACTTGGGCACCGTTGCCATTCGACGTCCCTTCACACAGTCCGCGTAGGCAGGGATTTCTACGCCATGGCAAACACTGGCGACTGGCTTGTTTGTCTTAAAGAAATGTTTGGTTACTCGAACCAGGTGTTCATCGTAGCGTATGTATTCAGGTGCTCGACCACCGCTAAATAAAATCCCAGCATATTCCTCTGGGTTAATTTCAGAAAACGCTATATCCGCTTGAATCGTGTATCCCTCCCATTCTTTGGTGATAGTCCATCCCGGTTTGATTTCATGCATCACCATTTGGTATTGCCGCTTTTCTGGTGCAGCAACGACCGGAGTGAAGCCAGCTTCCTGAAGGCGATAATAGGGATACATCGTATCGAGTGTCTCAGTAGCATCGCCGACAATGATCAGGACTTGGTTTGACATGTTTGCAGTAGCACAATCTAGGTAATAAGTGGGACGAGGAGGAACGCCCCTTTTTGACGAGGTAGACTCAGACTTAGGCGATCTCCCGATGGTCAATTCTAAACTGCGATGACTCAACGGGCGAGAGTGGGATCCGCGAGGGACGGCTTGTAACAAAGGATTTGTGGATTGGGTCGTCTGAGGCTTCTCGCGTGGGATTCGCTATTGAGTGATTCCTTGGTATTTTCATCGCTCTGACGCTCATCTTCGATTCTTCGAGGTGACGCTAAACAACAACTTCGGCATCTACATTGAATTAGAGGGCAACCATGACTCGTAAAGATATAAAGACTCTATCGCGTGCTGCGTTGCTGGGTTTCGCGTGCGTTGGGGCATTGTGCGTGCCGCAAGATTTGGTAGGCCAAGGTGCCGGGTCTGTCATCTTGATTGATGATCATTTTGAAAGAGAAGAATCGAATGATCTGATGGAGCAAGTGGGTAACGGATGGGAGACCAACAGCAAGAAGCGAGCAAAAGGAGTGAAGCAGGTTGACCTTGTCGACGGTGCATTGAAAATCAATCGTGCAGAAGTGGCAGATCATGGCGTTTCGGTGACTCACGAAGCTTCCTTTACGAATGCTGTAATCTCTCTCCGTTTTCAGTTGAACGAAGGGGATGACTTGGGCATCAACATTGCTGATATGAACGAGAAGAGCGTCCATGCAGGTCATTTGTTCGTCGCTAGAGTTCGTTTAAATCAACTCGAGGTCTCAGATCTTAAAACGGGACGCATGAATCTAGAACGTCGTTCGCGACGACAGTCAGGTAAGGAAACGAAGGAAGATCAAGCGGTTAATGCTCGCACCACTCAAAAGCGACCGATACAGTTGCAAGGGAATCAGTGGCATAAGATGGAGGTACGCATCGAAGGCGATCAGATGAAGGTAACGATCAATGGAGCGATAATCACAGCTTTTCAGTCAGAGGGGATCGCTCATCCTACCAAGAGTCGTTTGCGTTTGTCGGTTAATCGCAACGCATGGGTCGATGACGTAAAGTTGGTCAAATTAAATTGAGTCAAAAGAAATACGGGTTCAGGATGTTCTCCGTTAGCTTGTTTTTTGGGTTGAGTTACCGGCATTAGTGTCTACGGCACTGGCGATTGAATCGGAAGCCTATTCACAATCAGAGGGCTTTGAAATACAACCTTTTTGCAGTGTTTTGCGTTGCATCTTGAAATGTGGCGTTAATTGAATTGGCAACTTTATTAACTCAGACGAACTGATAGCGGCATGAGTGCTCCACTTGCGAAAACACCACTTGATGCAATCCACCGTGCAGCTGGTGCGAGAATGGTTTCGTTCGCTGGATACGATATGCCCATATCGTACACATCGATCGTTGCCGAGCATCAAGCTTGTCGGCAACGAGCAGCGTTATTCGACGTTTCCCATATGGGGCGTCTTCGTTTCGATGGTGAAGGCAGTGAGGAACTTCTGGATAAGTTGCTTACCAGGAAAGTCTCTGACATGCCCTTGGGAGCGGTGCGATACAGCCTCATCTGTGACCACAAGGGTGGTGTTCTCGATGATGTTCTTGTTTCTCACTTAGAAACACCATCTCAGCAACGCTACCACCTTATGGTTGTTAATGCGTCTAATCGAATGAAACTTCGAACCTGGGTGGAACAGCTCTTGCCTGAATTTCCTCGAGTAACGCTCTCGGATCGGACAGATATCACGGCGATGATTGCGGTTCAGGGTCCTTTGGCCATCGAGGTTGCTAAGCGTCTCTTTCGGTTCGATCCTTCACGTCTGCGATATTATCAGGCGGCAATCACCGATCAATTTTCAAAGCCTGTTCTGGTCAGTAGAACGGGTTACACCGGAGAAGATGGGTTTGAGCTGGTCTGTCGTGCTGAAGACGCGACACGAATTTGGGAAAATTTGATGCTCGTCGGCCGAGAGGCTGGATTTACCGCCGCGGGGCTCGGAGCACGTGATACCCTGCGATTGGAGGCTGGAATGCCTCTTTACGGCCATGAATTGACAGAAGAGATCGACCCCCTGACTGCAGGGCTCGGATTTGCATGCACTCTTGATGGCCGTGAGTTCATTGGGGAGCAGGTATTGACGCATCGGTCATCCAGTCCGCATGAGATGGTGCGAGTCGGCTTACTGCCCCAGACAAAGCGACCAGCACGTGAGGGATATCTCATTTACAATGCAGCGGGCGAGCGGGTTGGTCACGTCACAAGTGGGTCCCAGTCTCCAACTTTCAATCACCCGATTGCAATGGGCTACATTCGCAGAGAAGATAAGGAACGAGGAAACCTGCAAATTGAAATCAGGGGGACTCGAGTGCCTACCGAAATCGTGCAGCTGCCATTTTATCGGCGAACTAATCAATCTAGCGGAGTAAAGTGATGTCTCGTGACCAATCCAAGCTTGTCTATGCGTCGACCCATGAATGGGCTGACATCCAGGAAGTAGAGGGTGTTAGGTACGCGACGATAGGAGTCTCTGCCTTCGCGATTGAGCAGCTTAATGACCTTGTCTATATGGATCTTCCGGAAGTTGGACGCGAGGTGAATGCGGGTGATGAGTTAGGTGAGGTCGAGTCGGTTAAGGCTGTAAGTCCGCTTTACAGTCCAGTCACTGGGGAAGTGGTTGAAGTGCACTCTGAACTTCCTGATGAACTGGAGCAACTTAATTCCGACCCGTATGACTTTGGTTGGATTGCTAAGATTCGTTTGACGAGCGACTCGGGAATCGAGAATCTGCTTAGCTTTGATGATTATCAGCGGCAATGCTCTGAGTCTGCTTAATCATGTAGCAGGCGGGAGATCGGCATGTGAACTGGCTTCCCCTGCCCTCTGCTTGCTCGATCTCGTTTCCTAGACGCGTCGTACATCGCGTTGTAGGTTTATAGCGATCGCCGTCCTTATTACCACGCGAGAAAATATGAGCTTGCCGATCGGGCGTCTTGTCCCCTATCGAGTTTTTTCTGGTGTGGAGAACATGTCACTTGATCAGATGCTCCAAGAGAGTGTTGATCAAAACCAGCAGATCGCATTGCGATTTTACGGATGGAGAGAGCCGACACTTTCTTTCGGTTATTTTCAGAGTTACCAAGAACGCCATTTTCATCCGGTAAGCAGTTCTGTTTCGTGTGTGCGAAGAGCTACTGGCGGCGGTTCTTTACTCCACCATCATGAACTGACCTACAGCTTAACCATTCCGCAAACCTTGGGGGCGATCGGGCCAAGGTTAGATGTTTACCAGCAGGTGCATAAATGTATCATTGAGGCCTTGATCAACTACGGTGTTATGGTCAAGCCTTTTTCGAAAACTCAAAATGGACTGTGCGGAAAAAGTAACTGTGAACAGTTCTTGTGTTTTCAGCGTCGCACCGCTGAGGACTTGATTCTCAATGGCTACAAAGTTGTTGGTAGTGCACAGCGAAAATCACGGGCCTCGTTGTTGCAGCACGGTAGTTTGCTATTAAGTTCCAGTCGATATGCTCCTGAGCTTCCGGGTGTGAACGATCTGGTGGCGCAGCGTGTCGGCTTAATGGAGGTGATGGATTCGATCATCGAACACGTCTCTGATTCGTTCCAGATCCAGTTAAGGGAGGATGATTTCCACGATCAAGAAATCACTCGCGCTGCAGAGATTGCGCAACTGCGTTTTGAAAATGAACGCTGGCTTCATCGAAGGTAGGAGTTCCTGCAGTCTACCGGTCAACGTTTTGCCTCGATTGGAAGGATTGAGATAGGTGGGGGGATTTGCTGATTGATGACTCGGCAGTTGCCAGTCTAAGTGCTTCTGCTGGGGTTAATAGCCAGTGTTGCGTCATTTTCGCGTGTGACCAGGTAACACAAGAGCGACTCGCTAGCGGGGGGGGAGTATTCAAAATGCGCAAAGCACGGATGAATCTTTATGTGTACCTTGATCATTTTGATTGAGTTTTGACATATTGGTTTGACAGGTGCAGTGATCGGAACCTACGTTATCTAGCCGGTTGCTGTGTAACGTTCGATTCGCCCCCTGGCGATTCGGCGTTCTAGTGACCTCGGATTCAATCCGTTTTGCTGCGTACGGAGACGCTTAGAGAGATATATCGGGTGAAAAATCGCCGTATGGATGGAAGGCGGGTTTTTATCACTCCAGTCCTATTGGATGATCAATGCAAATCGTACTGAAAGTCGCCAAAGGCAGTCATGAAGGCAAAGAGATTAAGGTCTCGACCGAGAAATTTCTGATTGGCAGAAGCGACTCGTGCCAGCTTAGACCAAAGAGCGAGTCAGTAAGTCGAAAGCATTGCATCATCGTGCGTAAAGACAATCGAGTATTGGTACAGGATCTGAAGAGCCGCAACGGAACTTTCGTTAACGGTAAGCGTCTTCCAACGGACAAAGCAAAGGTCTTGAAACCTGGTGACTTTTTGAAAGTCGCTAGCCTTGAGTTTGAGGTCTTGATCGAGCCCGGTTTAAATGCTCCCAAGAAACCAGAGGTCACAGGGGTTGCCGATGCTGCCTCTCGAGTTGTTGAGGCCGGTTCTGCAGACAGCCGCTTCGAGGATGTGGACGTCGATTCTTGGTTAGATGAAGCAGATCAGATCGATCGTGTTAAAAAGTTAGCAGATCCCGATACACGGCAGTTCAGCATTGACGCATTGCAGCCTGGTAGTTCAGCGGAAGAGCTATCTAATAGTGATCTGAATGTGAATACTGAGCCGTCTGATGACTCTTCTGATGAAAGTGTGTCGGAGAGAATCCAACGCTCAAAAGAAAAGAAGAAACCGGGCAAGCTGCCCGAAAACTTCAAGCAACAACTAACGGATAACTCTAGGGATGCCGCAGATAACGCTCTCAAGCGTTTCTTTGGCGGCGGTAGCTGATTTTATGTTTCTGGCGAATCAGTGTTTGGGTGACAACTTTCCGCTTAAACGCGACGGCTAGCACTTAGCGTATTCGACTGCTCATCTTCACTTAGACCTTCAAGAGTTGGTAGAACATCAGCTAGCTCGATCCTTTAGGCTGGATCGGTTTCTCGGTCCAACTCGGTATTTTCTCTGTTGGCACAGCGAAAATACTGGGGCTTTGCAAAACCATTTTCGGTGCCTTGCTTTGATCGAGTGTGGTTCTGCTGTACTTGAGTCCTTTTGGGGTGTTTCATGGATTGCCGATGTTTGCGGGCAAGATGGTTTTGCGCGGTGTTATGCTTGATTCTTCAGCAAAGTGTGACTGCTGAGCAGCTATTTCAGCTGCGTAATGGATTGGTATTGAGCGGATCAAAGGTGGAAATCGCATCTCTAAAAGAAGGTTTTGGTGCAGCAGCAGCCGGAGAGTCTCATGTGCGCCCAATCTGGTTGATTGATGACGGCCTCCGAAGAACCTATCTACATGGGAAGGGCATGGCTGATGGTGATCCGGTTGACATTGGTGATCTTGAGAGGCCGATTGAGCTATGGCAGCCAACACCGCTTGGTGGAAAGGTAGTGGCAGGCTTAGGGAACGCAATCGGTGTCTCTCCTTTCAATGAGTTTGGACGTCGGATTTTGACAGTGCGTGGACCGGAAGGGCCAGTTCAGATCATTCAGGGGATCACTGAGTTAAATTCAAGGTATGCAAAGTTAGTTGCTCTCAAGGGTAGGCCGTCTCTTTCTTGGGATATGAGGGTCGCGACGAGCTCTATTGATTCATTAACTCTGCAGAAAATTTTTGATCGGCGTATTGACGACAAGGATCTTGATTCACGGTTAGAAGTGGTTCGATTCTATATCAATGCGGAAAGGTATGATGACGCGAAGAACATGTTGCGGCGGATTATCAAGGACTTTCCGGGTGAGCAAGATCTAGCTCCTCAGTTGGTGACACTAACTGAAAAGCAGGGCGATCAGCTTTTGACGGAAGCGACAGACCGAGCTTCTGTCGGTCAGTATCAATTAGCGAGAGGGATTCTGGAGAGTTTTCCTCTGGAGGCTGTCGGACGCATCAAGCGACTGCAAGTTGAGGATGCTTTGGCGGAGCTCGTTGACCAGGGTACACAGGCCAGTTCACTGGTTGCAAATTTGAGAGAGCAGATTTCGCAGTTGCCACCGGCGCAGTCAACGGCTTTAGGCGGTATCTTCACCGAGATCGAAGCTGGATTGGGGTCAGACACGCTTTCTAGGATGAGTGATTACATTCGCCTTGGACTGTCAGATACCTTGCCTATTGATAACCGCGTCGCGCTTGGGATCGCTGGTTGGTTACTCGGTTCCGGGTCAGGTGAACAAAATCTGAGTGTTACGATTGCATTGCTTCAGGTTCGTCAACTCGTGGTTGAATACTTGCGAGAAGCTGACGCTGGAAGAAGGCTCGCGATACTAGAAGAGCTGAAAACACTTGAGGGAGCACAGCCCGAATATATTGACCGCATGCTGCCACTGCTGCAGCCGGTACTCAGCTGGGACGATCTCTCAAAGGACGAGAATATTTCGGGAATGTATCGAGTTGAGTTTCCCGGTGGTAGCTATATCGTGCAGTTGCCGCCTGAGTATAACTCGCTTCGAGAGTATCCCTGTGTGGTGGCTTTGAATGAGTCAAGGTCATCGCCTGAACGTCAAATTGACTGGTGGTGTGGTGAATATCGCGATGCATTGGGGATACGACTTGGTCACGCAACAAGAAATGGATTTATCGTGGTAGCACCCGATTGGTCGAGGCAAGATCAGGTGCTCTACGAGTACACGCCGAAGGAGCACGAAAGGGTATTGCGCGCGTTGCGACACGCTATGAGGCGTTGCTCGATCAATTCAGACCGAGTCTTTATTGCTGGGCATGGTGAGGGAGCAACTGCAGCTTGGGATATTTCGCTAGCGCACCCCGATCTCTGGGCCGGGATGGTATCGATAAGTGGGGCTCCGAGTAAAACCGTTCCTCACTATGAGCCAAATTCAAGATACATGCCCATGTATCTTGTGATGGGGGAATTGGATCAGTCGAAAGCGGATGGCGCAATCATCGACGATTACATGACCTTCAATCATGATGCAATGGTCGTTATGTACCGCGGTAACGGGCGATCCTATTTCTACGATGAGATTCAGCGTATTTTTGAATGGATGCGATTGCCCGCGCACAATCGGCGAGACGTGCCTTTAGATATTGAAACAGCTACGATTAGAGCGGGTGATCAGTTTTTCTGGTGGCTCGAGTTAATGAACTTGAAAGAGGGTGTACCGATAGACCCAATACTTTGGGAGCAAGCTGAAAGAATCAGGGCCGGTAAAATTTCTGCTTCAATCGGTGTCGATAACCAGATTCGTCTCAAGAGTGGTCCGGCAGATCGATTTCGTATCCTTTTGAGGCCCCAAGAGGGCATCGATCTGAACCAAGAAGTCGTGGTCCGCTACGGGACGGCATCACCCAAACGGATTTTTTTTGATGGTGAGCTACAGACAATGTTGGAAGACGTACGGCAGCGAGCAGATCGTAAAAGAGCCGTTTGGATGACAGCCGATATTCCGTAAGGTAACCGCTCGATTCTCAATCGTTTATGCTTACCTTCTCAAGTTTTTTACGTGTGGTTCACC
>JAKMEW010000306.1 GCA_022425745.1 Rubripirellula sp. | reverse complement strand
CATCAAGACCACCGGTGCGGCTGCATTATCGGCTGGTGTATGGAGTGAAGTGGCTGCTCAAGAATCTCGATCAGCTAATGAAAAGTTGAAGATCCTTTGCGTTGGTACGGCGAACCGCGCGGCAGCGAATATTGATGCGATCAAAAATGAGAATGTCGTTGGAATCTGTGATGTCGATTCAAACTATTTGGATCGAGCCGCAACCCAGTTTCCGGGAGCGAGGAAATATGCGGACTACCGCGAAATGATCGCGAGTGAGTCGGATCGGGCGGATGCGATTGTGATTGCAGTGGCGGACCATAATCATGCACCCGCTTCAATTCGAGCAATCAATGCGGGTCTACATACCTACTGTGAAAAGCCACTTACGCACACGATTCACGAAGCTCGTTTAGTGGCCCAAGCTGCAAAAGCGAAGGGTGTCGCCACACAGATGGGGACGCAGATTCACGCTGGATCCAATTACCGTCGAGTGGTTGAGATCATTCAGTCTGGTGCAATTGGTGACGTTAAAGAGGTACACGTTTGGGTAGGCAAGGGATGGGGTGGCGGTGACCGCCCTGAAAAGGGAGAAACCCCTCCCGCGAACCTTGACTGGAATCTATGGCTTGGTCCCGCGCCTGAGCGGCCCTATGCGGCCGGTCGTTATCACCCAGCGCAGTGGCGTCGTTGGTGGGACTTCGGGCAGGGAACCTTGGGCGACATGGGGTGTCACTACATGGATTTACCCTTCTGGGCATTGAAGCTTCGGCATCCAACCAGTTGTGAAGCCTTTTCAAACGACGAAAAGGTTCATCCAGAGACTTGTCCTTTGGGGCTGACCGTGAAGTATCAGTATCCAGAACGTGGTTCGATGCCCGCCTGTGAGTTGACTTGGTATGACGGGAATATGACACCGCGTGAAGTAGCCGGTGAACGCGTTCCTGGGAGTGGCGTCATGTTCGTTGGAACCGAGGGAAAGATGTTCGCGGATTACTCAAAGTACCGCCTGTTTCCGTCGGATAAGTTTTCGAAGTTTACACCACCAACGCCTTCCATTCCCGATTCAATTGGGCACCACGCCGAATGGATTAAGGCGTGTAAAGACGGATCGCCAACCACCTGTAACTTTGACTACTCCGGTGCACTCACAGAGGCTGTCTTACTCGGAAACGTTTCCTATCGCACCGGTAAGCAGTTGGACTGGGATGGTGCGACACTCAAGGCGACCAACTGCCCCGAGGCGGATCAGTACATTCGCAAGCAATACCGAGCAGGTTGGGAAGTGGAAGCGACGGTTTAAACGTCTCGTTGCAAAGGTTCAATTTAAACACAACGCGGGTTCCATTGGCCCGCGTTTTTTAACAGACTGATGTTCGAGTGGGCTCCACATGTTGAACCGCTCGTCCGTCGCCTCATTCATTGATAGGTGCTTCATTGCGTTGGTTCAAATTGTCGTTAGCTGCATTGTTATTCTGCTCAGGTTGTAACCCGACTGAGGATGCTCAGGATGCGTCTTCAACCGCGGGTGTGGATAGCTCCGAACCGGTCGCGAGCACGCCGTTAGTTCAAGACGGCGAGCATGCGGTTGAGGTGATCGAGACTGTCGCTGGGGGCGTGCGACGTGACTCCGATGGTTTGATTATTGACGTTGATTTTCGCGGCACGCAGGTGTCCGCCGATTCGATCAGCCTGTTGGCCGAGCTACCGAGACTCAGAGCGGTTCGTTTGGGTGGCACCGGTGTTGGTGACGATGCCTGTACGGAACTTGGGAAACTACAATCGCTTGAGGATCTCGATCTACGTGACTGTCCCGTAAGTGATACTGGCTTGGCCGCATTGGTTGATCTTCCAAAACTGAAGGCTCTGCGGCTGAGCGGAAAAAATGGTGAGTGCTCGGTTAGTGATCTCGGGATGGATTCCGTTGGCAAGATCAAGACCTTGAAAGTATTGGCGATTGACTTCCTGTGGGTCAGCGAAGAAGGGCTCGCAATGCTCAAGGATCTTACTGAACTCCAAGAGTTGTATCTGGCGGGAACGACCATCGGAAACGATGCGATGACTTTGTTGGCTCAGCATCCAAAGCTAAAAAAGGTCCGTCTGGCTGCGAACCAAATTGATGCAGAAGGTCTCGCGAAATTAGGTGAACTCACGCAGCTCGAAACGGTTGACCTGAGCGAATGTTTGCAGATTACCGATCAAGCGACAGAGTCGCTGACTGGATTGGTGAACTTGAAGGATTTGAATCTGTGGCGCGTTAACCTTTCGGATACTGGGATTGCGCCGGTTGGCAAACTGCTCTCGCTACAGAAATTAAATCTTGACAATACAAGACTCTCGGATGCTGGGTTAGCCGAACTATCGGGTTTAACGGAGTTAACTTTCCTACATCTCGGATCAACGCTCATCACTGACGAGGGTCTCGTTCATCTCGAGGGAATGAAGAAACTCGCGGATTTGATCGTGACGCGTACTGCAGTCACTCAGGAGGGCGTTGACGCATTACAGGCGAAACTGCCCAATACAAAGATCCAGTTGAAATACCTCGGCGATCAGTAAGGTTTGTCACGAAAGCGTTTCTGCTAGCTCGAGGCTTTGCGGTTAACTGTATTCTTGGGTGAGTCGATACAACTGAGCCTTCGGATGATGGTCAATGTGGTGATGCTCTGGTAGTTTGTGGAGACCTAATCACATCTTGAGATCACACCCCGTTTGGATCCGTCATGAGCGACGTGCGCGACGACCTTTTTGGAACTGAAAAACGTCTCTTTTTGCTCGACGGCATGGCGTTGGCTTACCGGGCACATTTTGCACTTGCGCGAAGTCCCCGGTTTAACTCCGGTGGGCAATGTACGTCGGCAGTGTTCGGTTTGACCAACGCCATCTTTGATTTGATCAACCGAGAAAAACCGACGCATTTGGCATTAGCCTTTGATACCCCGGAACCGACGCAGCGGCATATTGATTACCCGGAGTACAAAGCACAGCGGGATGCGATGCCTGAGGATCTCGCTAGTCAGTTCCCTTTGATCGATCGTTTGCTGGACGCATTCAATATCACCGTGATCAGAACTCCTGGGTACGAAGCCGATGACATCATTGGTACGCTCGCGGGTGAGGCGGAAAAAGCTGGATATCGCACATGGATGGTAACCCCGGATAAGGATTACGAGCAGTTAGTCACCGAGGATGTACTGATCTATAAACCGGGACGGAAAGGGTCCGAGCCTGAGATAGTCGGGATCGCAAATGTTTTGCAACGCTGGGGGATCGATCGTGTTGATCAGGTGATCGATATTCTTGGACTCATGGGCGATGCGAGTGATAATATTCCGGGTGTTAAGGGGATTGGTCCCAAAACGGCTCAGCAGCTCATCGCGAAATATGGTTCCATTGAGAACCTTCTTAGGCATACAGAAGAGCTAAAAGGGAAGCAGCGAGAGCGATTGGAGGAGCAATCCGAGATGGCGCTGCTCTCGAGGAAACTGGTGACCATCAATCAGCAAGTGCCCCACGACTATTCAATCGACTCGTTTCAATTCAAGCCGTTTGACACGGAAAAATTGAAGCAGTTGATGATGGATTTAGAATTCGACACGCTGGGTAAGAGGCTATTCGGTAAGTCATTCTCTTCAGCTCACGTACGCGCTGAAGTTCAACGTGAAAAGCGCGAAGCAGAAATTCAAACTTTGCTCTTTGATGAACCGGTGGAAGAGAAAACGATCCACGACGTTGAGCATGACTATCAGGCCGTCACCACTGCCGAGCAACGCGCCGATTTGATCTCAAAATTACGAGAGGCGAAGTCATTCTGCTTTGACACGGAAACGACCGGACTCGATCCTCGGACAGCTGTTCCGCTGGGCATCGCGTTTAGCTTTAAACCGCATCAGTCGTTTTACGTAAGCTGTGAAGATCGGTGTGGAGGCGTTCGAGAAGTCTTCGAGGAGTTTCGTGATGTTTTCGAAGATCCAACACTGGAAAAGATTGGTCACAATCTAAAGTATGACATCACGCTTCTTCGTTGGAATGGCGTTGGTGTGTGTGGACCCGTGTTCGATACGATGCTCGCGCACGCGCAGAAAGAGCCCGAGATGAAGCACGGTCTGGACTATCTTTCTCAGCTGTACCTTGGTTATCAACCCATACCGATCAGTGATTTGATCGGTCCAAAGGGCGAGACGCAGAAATCCATGACCGAGGTGCCTTTTGAGCGACTGGTTGAGTACGCTTGCGAGGACGCGGATGTGACGTGGCAGATCGCCGCGGCAATGCGACCGGAGCTAGAGTCTCGAGGTGTGACGCGGGTGTGTTATGAGGTGGAATGCCCTCTGGTCTCCGTCTTGGTCGAAATGGAATACCACGGGATCAGGCTTGATACCGAAGCCCTCGCAGCTTTCTCTAAGCGGCTTGAGCGGGAGATTGAAGAATTAAGGGAAAGTATCCATGAGGCGGCTGGGCATGAGTTCAATATTGATTCGCCCAAGCAGCTGGGGGTGGTGTTATTCGATGAACTTGAGATTGACCCGAAGCCGAAGAAGACATCAACCGGCCAGTATTCAACACGCGAATCGGAGATGCAGCGACTGCTTGGTCGGCATCAGATTGTTGGAGACGTGCTTGAGTATCGTAACGCGCGGAAGCTGAAGAGTGTTTATGTTGATCAGTTACCCGAATCGGTCAACGCGGAGACTGGGAGGGTTCACACGCATTACAGTCAATCTTGGACGGCAACTGGACGGATGCAGTCCAATGATCCAAACCTGCAGACGATTCCTGTTCGCAAAGAACGTGGGCGTGATATCCGTGCAGCATTCGTGCCTCGCGATGCTGACCATTTACTACTTAGTGCAGACTACTCACAGATAGAACTTCGAGTCATGGCGGAGTTGAGCGGTGATGAGGCGATGCTTGAGGCTTTTGAGCAGGGGATTGATATTCACGCTAGCACAGCTTCGAAAGTCTATCATGTCCCCGTTGAAGAGGTGACTCGGGAGATGCGTGATAAGGCTAAGACCGTCAATTTTGGGATCATCTACGGTATTTCTGCGTTTGGGCTACAGCAGCGGCTTAACATACCGAGGTATGAAGCGACCGAGTTGATTGAGAACTATTTTGAAAAATACCCTGGGGTGCAGGCCTACATTGATTCGACGATTCTGTTTGCACGTGAACACGGTTATGTCGCTACACAGACCGGACGGCGCCGGTATCTTCGAGACATCAATAGCAATAGTCGTGGGGTGGCGCAGGCTGCCGAACGACTCGCGATGAATAGTCCGATTCAGGGTACCGCCGCCGATATCTTGAAACTAGCAATGATCAATGTTGACCGTGATTTGCGTGCAGGGGGTTTTCAAACCAAGATGATTCTGACTGTACACGATGAAATTGTTTTCGATCTTGTGAAGACTGAGCAGGAGGCGGTGATGCCGGTGATCGAGGCTGCGATGTTGAACACGCTGCCGATGCGAGTGCCAATGGTGGTTGAGATGGGACTTGGTGAGAATTGGCTCGAGGCCCACTAAGTCCTCATCTGCCATGACTTTATGGTTTATGGTGCCGTTGAGAATTTTGCTGTGGTATGATGCGATCCGCAATGGTGTGCTTCTATGTAGCGGAGAGAACTGATGGACTCTGATGACTCGACTTTGCCGGTTATCGATTACGAACAGGCATTAGAGAATGCTGCGGGGGAACGAGAGATTTTTGATGCGGTTTGTGAGTCGGCCATGCAGGAGATTCCAGCTCTTTATTACGATTTGGTGAGGGCAGTTGAAAAGGCTGAGATGCCGGTTGGTCAACGTCTTGCTCACACCATCAAGGGTGCCGCGCGAGTCATTGCTGCAATAAAGACGATGACGCTGTCGGAGCGAATTGAGTTGGCCATGGCGGAGAGTGACCTAGGGAAGGCCCAGGAGACGATACCCGCTCTTTGTTCAGCGATTGATGAACTAAAGTCTGAGTTGAACGAATCCACTGAGTCCTGAGTCCTGAGTCCTGATTTACTCGGCATCGCTCGCTCACGATATCATGGTATCGGAGGGCTTGAGTTGGTCTTCAGGGTTTAGTGGAGGAGTAGAGGGGAGCGTGATTTGAAAAACGGTACCGAGATCGTTGCCAGTTTGCAGGACTTCCAGCACTCCCCCATGTTCCTGGGCAATCTTGGCACTGACTGGAAGACCAATCCCAGTGCCTCGCGCGCCCTTTGATGATTGAAGAAAATCAAAGATGCGGTCTCGCATCTCGGCGGGGATTCCCGGTCCATTGTCCCGAACCTGAATGATGCAGTCCGCGTCGTTCGATGCACTGACTGTCAGTTCGATCTTAGCCTTTGGTCCGGAGTTTTGACGGTCGGTTTCCAAGCTCAATGATTGAGTGTTATTTGCGTCAGATTCTGTGACGGCATCTAACGCGTTGATAACAAGATTCAAGACCGCTCGGTGCAGCGAGTCATAGTCGCATTGGCATCGCACCGGCTGTTCTTGTAGGTTCAATTGAATTGAGACTCCGAGTTCTTCCGCTCGCGGCTGGAAGATATCAAAGATCTCTTGTAGAAGATCGTTAAGGTCCTGCTCTTTAAGGACTGGGTCGCGTGGTTTTGAAAAGGTCAGCATATCCAAGACCAGATTTGAGATGCGATCCTGATTGCGGTCCACCATCTTCCATCCACGCTTGATGGCATCTTGATTCTCCTGACCTAATCCCGCTTCAATCAGATAGCTGCCACCACGAATTCCCTGAAGGATATTTTTGATGTCGTGAGATAGCGAGGCGAGGGCTTGCCCCATTGCGGCCAGGCGTTCACTCTGCAACAGGGAGGAGTAGTACTTTGTGTCTTCAATGGCGATTGCTGCCTGGTAGCCAATCGCGGTTGCGATCCTTAGATGTTCGTCACTAAAGCGTGGGATGTGTTCGCTGCCGGTTTTTCTTCCCGGTGGGGTGTAGGTATCGACATAAAGGAGACCCACAATAGAGTAGCGGCCTTGTAACGGCACACATAGTGCTTCTCGCACACCACGCGTCACAATGGAGGCCGATTGATCGAAACGGTTATCCTCACTGGCGTTACTCGTCCTGACGCCGATTTTCTGTTCTAGAACATGGTCCGCGATGGCACGACTGATCGAGATGCGTCCGCGGGTGCGAGGGTCGTCATCCTTCACGCGATCCTGTCTCGCAGCCGGGTACAGTGGCTCGTTATCGCGTCCTTGGAGCATGATGCACCCACGATCAGCGTCCATCCAATCAAACACTAGTTGAAGGATTCGCTTGAGAATGTCGTCAAGGTTAGCCGAACGGCCAATCGCCAAAGCTGACTGGTAGATCACCTCAAGGGAGCGGTCAGCAGTTTCGGGATCTGACGAAGAGTTTGCCGGGTTTGAGCTGAGGGAGTGGTTGCTGGCAGCGGATTTCAGGTTGGAGTACTTGGAGACGATTCGACTTGCATCCTGTCCACTCGTATCGAGTAACACATCATTTGGATCGAGCGAAGTTGTGCTTTGTATGACCTGATGATGGAAAATCAGACGAGTTGAACCAATTTGAATCTGATCGCCATCGATCAGCTCGCACTGTTTCAGTTTCTTACCGTTGACGCGGGTGCCGTTACTGCTGTCGAGATCGACAATCTCAAATCGATGCGGCCCGATTTGGCGAACTTCCGCATGCCTTCTGGAGATCTCTGAATCGAGCAACTGAACTTCGTTCCCTGACTCGCGACCGATTGATAACGCGGAGCGATTCATGTAATAAGTCCGCTCAGGTGATCGGTCGTCGTCAATTCGGAGGCTTGGCATGTTGGTCTAAGCACAGCGTGATTCAGGCGAACACTCGGTTTTGCAGCGATCAGCTACTCGTTGTCGCATTTTACTTTTAAATGTGAGGGAGACAGAGTGTTTTACTGCGTCTCCGACAAAAAACTTACTCAATCGAGCAACAGCACTCCGCGGTTTGGATCTGATATGATTACGATCGCTGCTGGGAGAAGAGCATTACTCGATAAGCAAGGTTTTTGCTGAACGAGTCACCGGCAAGCTGGGTTTTATTGGTCTTTCATTTGATATAGGTGCAACTTGGTACAGCCCCCTCCCGTTGAATCTCAAGATGATGTGATCGATGCAAGCCAACTCGTCGAAGCTTGCGACAAGATCCGCGAGCAGGTTGGTCGTGTCGTGGTGGGTCAAGAGGAAGTGATTGAGCAGTTGTTGATTGCGATCCTCGCGCGAGGGCACTGCCTCCTTGAAGGCGTGCCGGGATTGGCGAAAACCCTCATGGTCTCCACGCTTGCGGAGTCGATGCACCTTGATTTTCGTCGCATCCAATTCACCCCGGATTTGATGCCCGGTGACATCACAGGAACGGAGATCATTCAAGAGAGTCCAGAGACGGGACATCGGCAATTTGTTTTTGAGAAGGGGCCGATTTTCACACAGATGCTTCTTGCGGACGAGATCAACCGTACGCCGCCCAAAACGCAGGCCGCTTTGCTTGAGGCGATGCAGGAACATGCGGTGACCGCTGCCGGTAAAACCTACCGTCTTGAAGAGCCCTTCTTTGTTCTTGCGACACAAAATCCGAGCGAGCAGGAGGGAACGTATCCGCTC
>JAKMEW010000295.1 GCA_022425745.1 Rubripirellula sp. | reverse complement strand
GTTGTTCACAGGAGATCCAAGACTCAATCGGCGAACCACCCACCGCCAGACTGATCAAACCGATCGGCACTTCGAGCTCTTTCTGCAAGTGACGTCCAAAGTACCAACCCACCGCCGAAAAATGCTTCGCGGTATCAGGGTCCGCTCGCTGCCAACTGCCTCGGTAGTAACTCTCAGGGCGCAAGTTCGCAAGTTGTTCTGCTGAGTAAATAGTGGCACCGCCACCGGCCCGCGGACGAAGATGCATCAAACGGATCTCCGGTTGATCCGCTTTGGCTATTTCGTCGGCACCATTGGTGGTCTGAACTAGCGGCCACTCCATATTGGACTGACCGGCGCACACCCAGACTTCGCCAAATACCACGTCTTGCAGTTCAATCGTTTCCTTATCAGCTTGAACTCGTAACGTGTGCGATTTCCCATCGACTCGTTTGGGTGCGAAAGTCACTCGCCATCGTCCCTTCTCATCAGCGGCTACCGATTGCGACCCACCAGCTAAGGAGACACTCACCAAACATCCCGGCCTTGCTTGACCCCAAACCGGCAATGGCTTGTCGGCTTGCAGAACCATATGATCGGAAAAGATCATCGGCAGACTTAGCGAATCCGTTTGAACTCGCGGATCGGACACGTCTTTTCCCACGCTAGAGCGACCTGCATCGAGCGCACGATGATCCGCTTGGTCGTCAGAACCTATTTCAAACAATTCGGCAACGGGAACGCGTTGGAACGTCAAATGCGATTGACTGCCCTCATACAAAATCCCAACGTGCTTTGAATCCACCATCGTCATGCACGAGTATCCCGCGCTGACGCCTTCATCCAACAACACGCGTTGATCGGCGAGCCAATTGAGACCTCGATCCGTTGAAGCTTTGATCATCAGTCGTTCACGGCGACGCGTGCTATCGGGGTTGGAAAAGAGCAGCCAATCCCGCTTGGATGCATCATCAATCCCGAAGGGCCGAATCAGACTCGCCATGCAGGCTCGCGGCTCGATCAAACTGCGTTCCGAGGTGACGTGTTTCTCCCAGGTTGCTCCCAAGTCTCGAGTGATCATCACAACGCGACGATCCTTTCGGTTGTAGCGGCAATTGAGCATCAGGACACCCGGTTCAATCTCCACCACCTGCGACTCAGTTGTGTCGTCCCAAGCACCTGTTCCAATCTGCCAAGTCTCCCCATGGTCTTTTGAATAAAGAAGTGTTGAATGGGGAAGTCGGCGAAGATCGGGTGGATCTTGATACTGAGCCGCGAACACCAATGTTCCATCCTGCATCGTGATCCCACGTCCCGGCCCAGGAAGCACGAAGCACCAACGAGGGTCTTTGACCTGGGAAGTAATATTGATCGGTTTGGACCATGTCTTCCCATCGTCGTCACTGCGAACCAACATGACCTGACCTGTCTGCTCAGGTGTCATCCCTGGACCCGAGCCATTCCAAGATCGGTTCCCGTGACTCCACGTTGCGGCGACCCAAATCGTTCCCGTCTGCTGATCAACCAGAACCGCTGGGTCACCAATGCCGTCGTATCTCCATTTGGGATCGCGGCCCATGTCCATGATTGCCCGCATTGGCTCCCAAGTGCGACCGCCATCAGTGGAACGCGACATTCCGATATCAATGTCGTTAGGAAGGTCTCCTCCTCCGCGATGACGAATGTCGTACACAGCAATCAGCGTCCCTGCGTTGGTCGTGACCAAGCCGGGAATTCGATAGGTGTGAACGCCATCATCACCTCCCTCACGAAGTGCCACACCAACCCGCTGTGTCAAAGCTGCCGCGTCAATCACCGGATCCTTGGAGACCGAGTAGGTCATTCGTTCTTGAGCATCAATCGTATCGGCGCGGGTATCGCGACTCGGTGCACCGACTACCGCCGAGATCAATTGAGCACCGACACGATCATTCAGATCAAGTTCATCACTCAAAAACCCATTAACCCAAAACTCATTGTCGCCTTCCACGAGCACGTGGCCTGCGGGTAACTCGATCAGAACATCGTTGGACAATGCCTTGATCGCGTTTACTTCTATCAGTTCCACACCTTCGGGCAACTCGCCGCCGGGACGGGTCCCAAGAAAGATACCGGTCAACGCAGAGTGGTGAACCGAACTCAATAGCTTCGACTTGACCGAATGCAGCTCGAGTGGCTTTAAATTTCCCTCGACCGTGATCTTCAATTTCCCCAGCGGCGAGGATTGCCTGCCAAGGAGTGCGGGTAGAGTGAAGGGCGCCTGCTCAACGGCAACCACTCGCTGAGGCTGAAGCGGTGTGATTTGCATGTCGTCAATCAAAACGCCGGTAGCAGGTGGACTGCTGCATCGAAATCTCAATGCAGTAATCGGACCGGTACCAAGCGAGACTTTCACGTCATTTAGGAAAGCACGTCCGACTCGGACGGATGCATCACCTTCAAAAACCTCCTCCCATTTCCCGCCGACTGCCTTTTCAATACGAAACAAAAAGGGTGTACGACTGGTCCAACGCTCGGCCCAGAAACGCAGCAAGCGATCACTCTGGATCGGCTCGGTGAATCCGACGACCACAGCCGACTCTTCACCACCTCGCAGATGGAGACAACTACCACCGGATTTCGCGTGGGTTGGATCAATCGCCACTTCACCTGCCTCCCGCTTCCAGTTGCCAAATCCAGACTCGTAGCGTTCAAACAAACCTTTGCTTGAGGATTCGAACATCTCCACGGGTCGGTTGATGGACTGCCCCTGCACCGAGCCAAAAGATGCGAAAAGAATGACGAGACTAAAAAGAGCGAGAATCCGATACATCAATGCATTTTCAATAAGTCAACAAATGGAAAGTTGCCATCTTACGACATCTTGATCAAACCCGCAGGTTGTCATGGACGACAGCCTGTCGAGCACGGTGTTTTCAACTCGAGCACGGTGTTTT
>JAKMEW010000270.1 GCA_022425745.1 Rubripirellula sp. | reverse complement strand
CTGTTTTCCTCCTGAATCCTTCCCCGCTGGACCTGATTCACGATTGCCTCGTTCCGCTTCTCCCTCTTTTGCCCCTTGCTGAGTGACGGTGGATTGATCCGCTGTCTCCTGGTCCGGACGCGTGACTTTCGCTGCACCAGAATCTTGTTTGGTCGTACCTTCATTTCCCCAGCCGTACTTACTTGGACTTAGCCAATCCGGCGTTTCCAAACGGAGGGAAGTGTCCAGGTTCGCCAAGGCTTTCCCCGGCATTGGGAGAGCAAACGCGATCACAAGAACAGCGGTAATCAGCAGTAGTCCGCCTGTGATCCATCCCACTGCTACGTCTCCAGGCATCTCCACTCGTCGCTGCCGAAGATATCGCCGAAGCCCCAAGAAACTGGTGGTGACCAAAAGCGACAGTGCAGCGAATAGGTAAAACGCAAGCAGTCGCTGCGCCCGCTGCCACGTCTCGGCGTCATTTCGCAGGAAAAGTTGGCCAATTCCAAATAAGGGCAAAGCTGCTAAGGCCAGATACATCACGGTGCGACCGGGTTGCTTGCCCTTGGAGCGAATGGATCCCGGTTGTGGGTGAGGGTTCTCGGATTTCTCAGGAAGGTCGAGTTGTTGCTTCAAATACTTCTGGCCCGAATCCATCAACCCTTGATCGCTGCTGTCAGCGGATTCATCGATGAGTGTGCAGTCGCGGACAATTGCGTCAGAGAGGTATCCGATGATTGCCAGTATCACCAGCACAAACGCTGGTGAATCAAGAAAACGCTGCATCGCAATAAAAGCAACCAATCCGAGAACCACTGCGTAGCCGATGGAATAGGCCCGATCCTGCTCGATGGCTACTCTCGCAATTGCTACCGCGCCGAGCGTGAACATCATGATGATCCACGAAACTCGCGCTGGGAAAGCGCCGTGGTAAAACATGATGGTGAGAAAATTCGCCAAGCTACTGATCATCACAAAGATCAAAAGCGGTGCGATGGCAATCGCAGCGTAATCAGCGAAGGTTTTCCGTGGCGTTGGAGATTGCACAGGGGTTTGGCGGCGAGAAGGTTTGGTGGCGCGATGAATCAAACACTACATCCTCAGCATTATATCCGCTGGGACATGCTTTCCCTATCCGTGTTGCCGTGGTGGCTGAACTGCAAACGCTACTTGCGAATTACTCGGATGGTTCATCCGGGTGGTTGGACTTCCATCTCTTCATTGCCGCGCCAATGGTTTCCATGGGAACCCATTTTCCTTTTGTCTTACTACTTTGCAGCATCGTCTGTGGTTGGATTTCACCTGAATCAATCAGACGCAATAAAGCAACCTCGCTGATCGGGCCGACGCGTTTCTTGCGTCGAATCCAACCTTGGGTCATGTAGTACCAGTCTGCATCCATCTCCCAATCTCCCGCTGTAACGTTCGCATTGAAGTGCAGAAAAAGTTGCTTTTCCAGCCGAGTTCCCAAGACGCTTTGCCGCCACCGGGGTGTATGCCGAGGCAAGCTAAAGGGAGAGACAGGTCCGGTCAGTCGACAATTTCGATTTCACCTCGTGCGTTGAGCACGCGAGATTGAATCGAGACTCGCGACGTTAAATCCAACTCCATTCTGCAAGAATGAAATGAGTCTGTTGAGCTCGTCGGATCAGGCCTTTGGGCTGTCTGAGCTGTAGTGAGAGACCCTTGGTTGGTCTTCCCGGCGCGGACAATCGATGGGTGTTTCTTCTTAGATGCGAGCGACGATGCCTTCCTCCGACCGATCCACTGTAGTGGCGAACCACACCTCAATGTTGCCAAGAGTTCCGTTGTGGGGCAAAAAAAGAGGGAATATTCCGCGTTGACTCGTTTGGGGTGTCGCGGAACGAAGCCTGGCATGCCGCGAATCGAGCTGGCCAATTGCTTTTAATGAGAAAGTAACATGCAGGCTACCCAAGTATGGGTGTGCCGCTTGATCGAGCATGTTCTCGATACCCTGCGAACCGTTTTTCGGCTACGAATCCAGATTACCATCGCCCGTTTTGCCGATCGTACTCAACAATCTTTTTGGCTTCGTTGCTGAGCCCAAAAGGAAGATCTGGTTGGTTCAACTCCAAGAAAACGGTGTACTTCTGGTGTAATGCATCGGCGTGGACGACGGAACTGCGTGTGAGTCGAAGAAAATGAACCGGCAAGCCGTTCCACCTCTTTGTGTAGACCCCTGCTTCAAGATTTGGCTCCTGCTGCATTCCATAGTGTTCGGTCATCGCTCCAGCCAGCCGCTGCGGGTCGCCGGTGAAGGCGTGCATCGAGACGCGTTGTAGTCGATCCTGTCCATCGAAATAGTAGGTCAACGTTCCCGCGAGATCGTCCACCCGCGTGCCGGTAACGATGGGAACACGAAGTGCTTTTAGCTGGAGTTCCGCTAAGACGGTTGAGACTCGTGAGAAGCGATCCATGACCCACTGCGGTGTGATGTCAAACCGCATCACTTCACGCAGATCGGTGACTGGGGTGCCCACAATACCTCGCCCCGTTCCTTGGAAAGAGTTTTGTCCAAGGTCTTGAGCAAGTGTCTGTTCGTAGCGGTATTGTCTTGAGCCGGCTGAAATCAAGTTTTCCATGTCGTGCTGGGGACCCGCACCGGCAACCGGCTCAGAGGATTTTTCAGCGGTCGTTTGAAAAACTGAAGTCAGTTTGCCAATCGCTTGGCGGCCTAGATCGGTTTCCGTTGCCAAGTAAGGCGTACTTGCGGCAGCGGTGAATAGGACGACAGAACGGAGGCGAGGAAGCATTGCGATATGATCTTCAACAGGGTTAGAGTGACCATCAAGCAAACGCGGAGACCACAATGTTCGGTCACCGCTCCGTCATCGTCGTAGCACATGCGGCATGGACGACTTGATTGCTCGGTAGTGCATGAAAACTCGAATCCATCATGCTCGAATCTTTTCATGCTTTAACGGGATCCCATCTCCTCCTGAATGATGGAATCTTCTACCCTCTGTATCGGAGGGGGCGACCGCATGCTTTGACCTTTGGAATGTTGCCCTCGTATTCTTGATGATCCGACGATCAGTAATAGTCCACAAAATCATGACAGGTAGTGTCCCGCAGAACGTTGAAACGCTACGACAAACGCTGCAGCAATGCGCTGAGGTCATCAATGATGCATTGGTGGATGTAACAGTTGAACGCGCGGAGGTGAAGCTTCCATCGCGAGTTTGGTCAGAGATTACAACGCGGTTTGATCGACGTTGGCGGGAAATCGCCGAGCGTTCGTTTGAATTGCAAGCCGCTGCTGCGCGTAAGTTAACCAACGGTCGGTTGAGTCATCACGATTCAACAGCGGCAAGTGATTCAACAGCGGCAAGTATTGCTCAGTCGCAGATGATCGGTGCGGAGAACGAGAGGTTTTGGTGGGTGACGCGTCGAGGCCTCGAGCAGGCCACTCACGCTCGAGTCGCTTCACTCAAGTCGAGTTGGTTCGATAGGGACACGGTTCATGACCTCTGTTCTGGCATCGGTGGTGATGCGTTGCGATTGCTTGAGCGAGGTGAAGTGAATGTGGTCGAGAGTGACCCACTGACTGCGGC
>JAKMEW010000236.1 GCA_022425745.1 Rubripirellula sp. | reverse complement strand
CATACGGCAAGAGCATTGATGCAGCATTCAACGTCCAACGCTGCGGTGCATCTTCGCATTAGCCGCGCGACGCTGCACCGGCGCATTGAACTATTGCGAGAACACTTCGCAGCAATGTCGTTCAACGAATATCTATGAAATTTCCATTTTCCCGTACGTTTTCAATCCATTTGGCGAAGGTCTATTTATATGAGAGAACCACTGCATCACGTTCTAACGTGCCTCAAACAGGAACCGGCTCAGGATTACCACGCCAAGGCTGGAACCTTCTTAAGTAGCCATCTGCTTGCCAAGTTTCGTCAAAGCCCTTCGCTCTATCATCGAGCAACACAGGGACTACTGGAGCAGGAAGAGCGACCCGCTTATCTGCTTGGCAGTGCGGCCCACACGATGATTCTCGAAGGTGAAGAAACTTACAACCGCGAATACTCAGTGGGCGGTCCTCGCAATCCTAAGACGGGGAAGCCATACGGAGCGGGAACGAAAGCGTTTGCCCAGTGGGCAGAGCGTGAAGGGAAACCAGTTCTGACCGAGTCACAACATCGACTCATCAAGCAGATGTCGGATGCGGTGTTAAGGCACCGAGTCGCCGAGCGACTGCTCGATGATGGGGTGGCCGAAGGGGTGCTCCGCTGTGACTACCAAAGCGTTCCCTGCCAAGTGCGGATCGACTGGTTTAGTCCCAAGCATGGGATCGTGGACCTGAAAACTTGCAGCGACATGACGTGGTTCGAATCCGATGCCCGTCGCTTCGGATACCTGCATCAGATGGCGTTCTACCGAAGTGTGGTCGCCCAGTTCGCTTCAAGTCTCGTGCCGGTGCACATCTTAGCGGTCGAGAAGCAAGAGCCGTTTCGCTGCGGTGTCTGGCAGGTCGGTCAGGACGTCCTGGGCCAGTGTCAGCGGGAGAACGAGGAAGCGATCGCACGCTTGAAACGTTGTCAAAAGACCGACCAGTGGCCGACCGGCTACGAGCAGGTCCGCCAGTTCGATTACGTCTGAATCAAACCAAGAAAACTTTTTTCACAAACCTGCAATTCAAAAGGAGAAAACCCATGATTGCAACGATGACTTCCCCAGCTTGCCAGTGCGATGCGCCGCGTCGATTGAAGATTGAACAGCGAGTCAATCTCTCACTCGCGGTGAAAAGCTACCTGCATGCACAGCGGGACTACAACGCGGCCGCTCGCCGGTTCAATGAATCGTGTGATGAGCTTCGAAAGAATCTCGAGCCGGATCTACGCGTGGTCATACGCACCGAGGATGGGCACGTGCTGCTCGAGTCGGACTCGGCGTGTGACTTTGACATGGAAACGATTGAATCCATCTAAAGCGAAGGAGCTACGTAGAGAAATGCAATTACTAGAAAGAATCACAACCGGCCCTGAGGTACGTCCTCGGCGCGTGTTGTTATACGGAACCCACGGGATCGGTAAGTCGACCTTCGGATCACAAGCCGATCGTGCGGTGTTCATTCAAACCGAGGATGGGCTTGGCGAGATCAACTGTGCCCGGTTTCCACTGGCCAGCACGTTTGGCGAAGTGATGACAGCGATCGAAGAGCTTTATCGCGAGAAACATAACTTCGGCACCGTGGTGATCGACAGTGTCGATTGGCTCGAGCGACTGATCTGGACCGAGGTTTGCCGGGAACGGCAGGTCGATTCGATTGAGGACATCGGTTACGCCAAAGGTTACTCGTTCGCACTGACCCAGTGGCGGCAACTGCTCGCTGGGCTTGATGCTCTGCGACTGGAGCGTGGCATGACCATTGTCCTGCTTGCTCATGCTCGGATCGAACGTTTTGAAAATCCGGAGACCGACACGTATGACCGCTACGTGCCGAGGCTCCATCGTCTTGCGTCCCAGATCGTTCAGGAGTGGTGTGACGAAGTTTTCTTCGCCACCTACAAGGTCTACACCAAGACGAGCGATGAGGGTTTTAACCGCAAGAAGGCCAAAGGCGTTGGAAACGGTGAGCGAGTCCTGCGCACCACCGAACGGCCAGCCCACATGGCCAAGAACCGACTGCAGAACGTTCCTGATGAGTTGCCGCTCGACTGGAAGTCATACGCTGCCCACTTTACTAAC
>JAKMEW010000375.1 GCA_022425745.1 Rubripirellula sp. | reverse complement strand
TTTTTTCGTCCGTCCACTCCGTAGCAAACTCAGACATCGCGACTTGCCCATCATCATTCGCATCGAGTTCGAAAAACCAACCGGGAACTCCCTCGGTCATCTCGCCGACTTCTTTCTGAATCGGTTCGAGATAATCAAACATTTCTTCTCGGGTCAATTCTCCATTGCGATCCACATCGATCTGCCCGACCGGCATCCCGAGCTCTTTGACCTCATGCACCTCGAGTCGGCCATTTCGATTGACATCAAATCGCGAAATGATTGTTGCAGCGAGCCAATAACTATTCCCACCTCGACGCCACCACATCGAACTGTCTTCCTGTCTTGCTCGCGAAGCATTTCCTTCGTTCTGATAAGTCCGCCACGCCTTCTGCCTCAACTCGTCAGACACTTGATCCAACGAGCGACGCCGCGCGTAGCGTTGCGCGAGCTCTAGACGCGTCAATTTATCATCGCCATTGACATCTTCTTCAAACGGATCGCGGTGCGTCCATCGCTCATATGACGCCTCCCTGCGATCAATCATCCCATCCCCATCGCGATCCCGAGTTCGAATCATACGATCAGCAAGATCGAGATCTGCCTGAATATAAGGATACTTCAACTCACCGATCCCAAACTCGGGGACCAAAGCCTGATCCGGATCCGGCTTGAATGTCTTCACCATCGACTGTGCATCGACACTGACTCGATCATCGGAAACGCCATTTTGGGTGGCATAGTAACGACGAGCAGCCCTCAGTAGAGATTCGATGTCGTTATCTCGATAGATCGACAATCGACTCGCCTTCATTACCCGCTCGAGGTAGGGCCTTGCCAGCGGAGTGATCTCCTCGGGTTCGACATCTCCGTCTTTATCACGGTCTAGTCGCTCCAACGCTTCACGTAGACCCGATTGCCCGTAGAGTGAATCACCACCCAAGATCACCAACGAAAACGCACCCACCAAACACATCAAACGCGCACACAAACTGGATGCTTGATACACGCGGTGACCGGAGACATTCATTGAGGGAATCCAAAAACTCTGCATTGGAGCGATGCCAAATTAAACAATGTGCACTAACTCAGCCACAAACTGACACCAAATCTGATCCACTGACATCACGTTCAATCCACTGACAACACGTTTAATCTTCGGTGCGTTTTGTTGAAACATCTCGACGCTCCGGAGGGCGTCCGTAACTGGACGAAGGCCTTCTAGCCCCCTCTTGGCCGAGGTATCTCATCAAAACAGACTCAAATACTGCACCATTACTCGGAGCGATCACCTCGACGGTTTGCTCAGCCATGGAATCAATCACATTTGCGAGCCGCTCCACCTCTTGAAAGAGTTGCTCTGGTGCGGTGACGATGATCGAATTACTTGGTTCATGTGCAGCAATCGTCATTTTCGGTGCACGATCCATGATTGTCTGGCCCTTGGCATTCGCGAGCCTTGAGTCGGCTTTCTTATCACGATCATCTCTCGAATCATTGGACCTCGCTTGAGCCTGCGCCCCGGATGCTGCTGGTTGCTTTCCTTGCTGATTTTCGTCGATGATGACTCTTCCGGCAAAAGCCGACTTCAATGTCTCCGCAACCTCACTCGCCTTTGCATGCTTCAACGCGATGACGTGGGAGGCACCCTGCGTTTCCACGGAGGTGATGCTGTTGTCCTTGTCAATGATCTCAAGGTACTTTTCGATGGTATCAATTTCTTGATTGGTGCCTTGAGCGATCAAGCGATTCAAACGGGAATCAGCAATCACCGTCATCGTTCCGGAACTTAGCGTTAACATTCCATCACGTGAGGTGAGGAACGTTCCGTAATACGATGCGGAGGGAACATAACCATTGACCAGTGAACTATCCGAAACCTCTGCGGCAATCTCGCCTCCCTCGATCAAATCAGAAAGCATGCGGAGCGCGTCATCTGCCTTCGCGTACTTCAAATAGAAAACAATTGTCGGTGAGACCGTTGTTCCAAGAGAACCGGAGAGGGTTTGAAGATGATTTTCAAAGTCATCCAACGCATCCACATCTTCACTTTGGATCAACAATCCGTCGGGCAGTAACTGACAGCGAATGACCGGTTTGTTACTCTCGGGATTGGCGGTAAGCCAACGCTGACCTGCTTGATCTGCCTGATTCGCTGGAGTCGCTCGAATCGAAGGCTGCTGAGTTGCCATGGGTTTCGTCAAAACACGTTCGGTGGGTTTCTCCTGTCGAAGTACTGGCTTGTAAATGACAACCGGATTTTGGCGCCTCCAAAATTTGGTTGCTGCCTCGAGAAGACCTAAAGCGTCCTC
>JAKMEW010000106.1 GCA_022425745.1 Rubripirellula sp. | reverse complement strand
TCGAGTAATCAATCAGATAACGGGAGTGCTTTGGATTCAGGTGATGATGTGTGGTTTGGTTCAGGCTTCAGTTCACTACTCGGAGATGGAGCAGCATCTCTGGTGGACCAGATGTTCGGTGGTTCAGTCGGGGGGCAATCGAGTTATCTGACCGATTCAGCCTTGTCCGATTGGCTGGGAGATCACGATGATCTTGATGAGATGTTGAACGAGTTATTGTCCGGTGGGCGTCTGTTCTAAATCTCGGTTTCGGTGTTCAGCACGGTTCTCACCGTGCTGAACGACAGGGTTGAAAACAAGATCCTCTTCGGTGTCGCTGACTACTTACCCTTCCCCAATACACACTTTTGATGACGGCGCAATCTTCATCAGGACGGACGAGATGAAGATTGCGATCCAATCGGGATTCGTTCATTCCGCGTATTGCTTGTAGGTTTCCGCCAATTTGTTGCGGTCCTGATTCTTGCCTTTGGTCACGCAGAATCGATAGCGAAAAGTAGTGGATTCACCGTCATTGATTTTGACAACGGTGAATGGTCCAAAGCGTCCATAATCGCGGTATGCAGACCAACGTGCGCCTTCTGGATTGGATGGGTGATTCATGTGCTGAACCGACCACCACTGATCGCCAATTTTAAAACTCTCGGCTACCCACGGTAGATCCAAGTTTTTGGTTGGGTCGATGCCTTCTTCGTGGAAGGTGTAGGTTGCTGATTTGTTGTCAGCAACGAGTTGTGATGGGCGAAACTGGATTCCCGCATGTTCTGGGTCACCGTTTAGTTCCACGTCCCCGTCAACAGCTGTCAGCGTCGACGAGAAATCGATCATTGCGTGAACGCCGTCGTGGGAAGTGACCTTGTAAGTTCTTTTTTCATGCACGACTGCCTTGCCGTCGGTCCCGACCCAGTCGATCACGGACGTGATCCGGGCACCTTTTTTAGCAAATTCAATTTCATCGAACTCACGGTGCTTTTGTTCGGTGTTGCGAACATGCCATAGGTCATGCTTTTTGCCACCTTGATCAAGTTTGTTCCAGCCGATGAAGATGCCGCGATGATGGGGGAATTTCCCACCCGCTCCCTTGGTAAGAGTCGTTTCGCCGTCGTCAGACAAGACATGTGCAAAGACTTTCGCCGTATCGAAGGTGGTTGTTTCATTTGTGGTGTCACGTTCGTACATGTACCTCAAGATGACGTGTCCATCCGGTGTGATGATATCCGCATGTTTTCCCTCAGTGTCTTTGACCGAGTAAGAATCCGCGGCATTGATGGAGGATTGGTTCAGGCTAATCGCGAGCAAGGTTATGGCGGCGATTAATTTGGGTAGGAGCATCATGTTGGTGTTGGTTTGGGGACAGGTTCACAAAGTTTGATCTCGATTGAGACGCAGTCTACGGTCGTTTTTCAGGATCTGCAAATGAGTTTACTGAAGGATCTCTTGGATGACATGCCCGTGGACGTCTGTGAGTCGTCTATCAATACCATTGTGGCGGAATATAAGTTGTGTGTGCTCAAGACCCAGTAGATGCAGGATGGTTGCGTTGAGATCATGAACTGATAGGACGTTTTCAACCGCTTTGTAACCGAGCTCATCCGTTTTGCCGTAGCTCACCCCCTGCTTTACGCCTGCACCACCCAGCCATGCGGTGAATCCAAGAGGGTTGTGGTCTCGTCCTTGAGCACCTTTTTGGAACATTGGCATTCTGCCGAATTCCGTACACCAGACGACAAGGGTGTCTTCGAGTAGTCCTCGCTGTTTCAGATCTTTAAAGAGTGCCGCGACGGGTTGATCCAAAATTTCACCGTGAATGTCGTACTGTTCACGAAGTTGCTGATGCCCGTCCCAGTTCAGCTTGCCGCCGCTGGCATAAGCACCGTTGAATAGTTGCACAAAACGGACGCCTTTCTCGATCAATCGGCGAGCCAAAATGCAGTTCTTGGCGAACGATGCCTTGGTCTCATTTTTTGAGTCGGCACCGTACATCCGGAGTGTTGCTTCTGACTCGCTCTTCAAGCCGCTGATTTCTGGTACCGATAGCTGCATTCGTGCCGCGAGTTCGTAGCTGGCAATTCTTGCTGAGAGTTGTGAATTGAGCGGGTTACGTTCCAAGTGTTCTTGGTTGAGG
>JAKMEW010000143.1 GCA_022425745.1 Rubripirellula sp. | reverse complement strand
CTGCATGGGTGGCGAATCGTACCAAACTCCAAATCTTGATCGCCTCGCCTCTGAGGGCTTGCGGCTGGATCGTGCTTACGCCATGCCGCTTTGCACCAATAGCCGAATCCAGCTGATGACCGGCAAGTACAACTTCCGTAACTGGAAAGCCTTTGGGATTCTCGATCCTGCGGAACCAAGCTTTGGAAAGTTATTGCAGCAAGCTGGCTATAAAACCTGCATCGCTGGCAAGTGGCAATTGACGAGTTACGATCCGCAGGATTACCCCGGAGCCGATCTCCGACGTAATACCGGCACCCACCCAAGAGATGCTGGTTTTGATGAATACTCGTTGTGGCATGTCGGGCACACCGAGGATAAGGGGTCTCGATATGCGGATCCTCTGATCATTGAAAATGGTCAGAGGAAACTTGATACCGAAGGCAAATACGGACCGGATCTTTGGACGAACTTCATCAATGGTTTTATTTCCAAGAATCAAGATTCTCCGTTCTTTGTCTACTACTCAATGGCGCTTCCACACAACCCGATGGTACCCACGCCGGATAGTCAAGCATGGAAAGACCCCGCAAACCGCAATCGCGATGAAACGCCGTTCGCCGCCGACATGATTGAGTACACCGACAAGATGGTCGGTAAGGTAGTTGACCATATCGATTCACTCGGGCTCGATCGCGACACCCTCATTATTTTTTATAGCGACAACGGAACGAATTATCGCGTGACTTCGACGTATCGCGGAAAGATGGTTCGAGGTGGTAAGGGGAAAGGAACTGAACTCGGGATTCGTGTGCCGGCGATGGTGAGGTGGACTGGCAAGATCAAACCGGGGGACGTTTCCGATTCACTGTTTGACACCGTTGACATTTTGCCAACATTGCTCGATGCGGCGGGAGCTACCGAGCTTGCTCCAGAAGGCTTAGATGGTTTTAGCTTCGTCGATCATTTTATCGACGGTACCGAAGGACCACGGGAATCAGTGCTGATTCATCAAGACCCAAGGCCGGGTTGGGATAAGGATCGTTTTGAATTGATTCGTCTGGCTTTGGATGAACGTTTTAAATTGTATGACGATGGTCGTTTGTATGACCTGCAGTTGGATCCGTTTGAGGACGTCGCGAGGTTGCCCGTTGCTGACGATTCTGTGATGGCAGAGCATCGCAATCGGCTCCAGGGGGTTCTTGACGCTTCTGCTGATTACCGACGGTTCAACCCTGCGGAAGTACCGAGAGAAAGCGGCGCTCGCGCCTCCAAGGGAGCTCGTTTCCAAGATCAAGGTGGTTGCGTCGTGATCGAGGCTGAATTGTTACCGATTCCACGAGATGAATCTTGGTTAGCGGAGGCAAAGGTACCCGGTGGTTCGGGACTTGGATATCTGAGGTCACTTTGTCATCAAGGTGAAACGGCTGCCGATGGAGTCACGCCGATTGAGATCATTCTGGATAATTCGGGTGATTGGAAGGTTGCGGTTCGCTGCCGAACGGATCATGCACGCGGGGACGATCGAGACTTTTGGTTCCACTGGTCAAAAGGGGATTGGACCCGTGTGACACTTCCCGCCGAGGTAGAAGCGGGGCAGTGGGTGTGGGTGGATCCGCTCTCGGGGTCAATTGCACAGGCAGGCCGCGGGGCAGCGTTGCCACTTGTTGAGCGAGGTAATGAATTTGCGATCGCTCCGGCATCTCGCAATTTTAAAATCGATCGCGTTGTGGTTTACCAGGAGGATCGCGTGCATCAGGCGTTAGATCCTTTGACTGCCCGATCGGAGTTGCATCGCTGGGCCAGTCCCTGACGGGGAGGATAAGACCTCTAGAGAATTTCCGCTTCGAGTTCTTCTTCCAACGTGACACCGAGACCGGCAAGAACTTCTTTTAGCTTGCGGTCTAAGTCATCGAGTTGCTCCAGGACTTCGTCCTGACGCCGTTCAAGTTCTTTCAGCAGTTGCCCCGGTTCTTGCTCCTGAACGACTGAGGTGGGATGAGGTGACATGTAGCAATCCGAGGCAGGAAAGAAATGGAACAGAAGCGAGGTTTGCCGGAGTCGATTGATGTCTCCGCCGCTGGATGTATCGGTCTCGTGGGGCAAGAAGTTTGACTGTCGATTGGGTTGAGCCGATCCGGTAGCTAAGGCAATTTGTATCGATCGCGTTTGGATTGCGGGTTTGCGGGGCTAAGACTGTCTAATGGCCCGAGAATGCGTCGAACATTCATGAAGCAGTGGGGCCAGTCAGGGGAACCCGCGCAGAGTCCCAGGGCAAATGCGGAGTTGATATTTCCCAACTTGCAGCTGTTTTTGGTTCCTTTGAGAGTGTCCCTAATCTTTCCGCCATAAGGTTGGAGGTCGTTTTGGAGCGGCATGGAGATGGGGAGATCTCCATGATTCCCGAGTGAGAACAGAGGTCGTGTGGAATTGGAGCGAGAGAATTCCACGACTGGCGGAAGAAATGAAGGATTTTAGGGGTAAAATGCCGAGTTTTGACGTGAAGGACCATTGCCAGTGAGGTGGCCTCAGGGGTAGACTTCCGACCTTCACCAACGTCCATTGCAGACGATTATCAGATTCGTCCCTCGAAAAAGGGAGTTTTCCAAAGACAATGAGTGCGGAGAAATAATGGTTAAGTTAGTGGTTCGCGATCGCGAGACGATTCAGGAAGCAGTTCGACGATTCCGTAAATTGGTGGAACGTAGCGGGATCAAAAAAGAAATGCGCCGTCGCGAATATTACGAGAAACCAAGTGAAACCAACCGACGCGCCCGACTACGAGCAGAGCGTCGCGCACGCCGTACTCGGATGCTGAGTCGGTAGTCTTTGGAATAGAAAATCTTGTTCAGCTACCGTTTAGGGGCGAACGATCGGTTACCCAGCCGGGGTGCTGTGGTCCGAGCAAGGGCGATTAGCTCAGTTGGCTAGAGCGCTTCGTTTACACCGAAGATGTCGGGGGTTCGAGTCCCTCATCGCCCACTTCTGCAGATGATTTGTCTGCGAATACCACACCGAAGACCCGCAATACCGAGATCGGCGTTGCGGGTCTTTTTTTTATCGGTCGCCAAGCTCTCTAAAACAATCGACGTTGCGCGGTTTTCTCTCCGCTGAAGACTGCTGTTAATGGCTTCACCCGTTCTGGTCTGCCTGGTCTGCTGTGTCTTCGTGCGTCTCTTGGCTGCCGATTCTGGCCTGCCCATATCCTTTCGGTGACGGAAACCGTCGGTTGAGCCAAAAGAGATGTCCAATTCTTAGGATTTTATGGAAAATAGGGAATCTAGGATTTTTGTGGAAAATGCGACTTGTGTGTTTTCTCAGCCGAATTAACCGCTACAATTCTGAAAGTCGTTATGACTGGTACGTGAGCATCTATCGTCGACGTTTTGAACTGTCGGTGACGCGTGGTCTGCAGAAGCGATTGCAGCGAGCCTTTTATAGCGGTTTTATCGAGATTTTAGTCAGTGGGAAATTGGGTACGCATGAGAACAACCGCATTGATGATCGGTTTTCTTCTCTTCGCCTTCTTGGGAGGTGGATTGAAGTCGCATGCAGGATTGATTCTTAATCTGCACGACAACTTCACGACCGTTGAATACACGCTCAGCGGTAATCTTGGCGGCACCGTGTTGGGGACCGCGACTCCCACAGCGGTCACTCCTCCCGCAAGTGGTTCGGTAAATGCCAGTGCCGGGGAGCTATTGATTTTGGGCTCATCGGCTTCGTATCAGGTGCATACGGTGACCGTTCATGGGGCCGTAGCCACGTTCGGTACAGGTTCCCTGCAAACGACGACTGGGACTTCGGCGGGTGATTTGTTTGGTTTCTTTGTCACCGGAACGACGGGCGGGGTAACATCAGCAGAGATTTGGTTGCCCAACGGCTATCAAGGAGGGAATGTTCTATCAGCTACTGGTGAATGGAACGGAAGTTTGGCTTCGCTTGGCCTAACCACGGGAACTTATGTCACGTCGATCAAGACAGGCCCGGGATTTCCGGTGGCGACCGACTCGATCACCCTTAACATCTCACAGGCACCAGAGC
>JAKMEW010000125.1 GCA_022425745.1 Rubripirellula sp. | reverse complement strand
GTGAAGGTTTGCTCGAACGGTGATTTGCTTTTCAGTTCGAGTCCAATCTCAGCGAAGGTTTCAAACGGAATGCCGAGGATTGCGAGTGGACCAATTTTGATGCACTGCAGCGGTACCGAGATGGTGTCAGGTCCCGCATCCAAGTTGGCCACTCGGTCGGCATAAATTTCTTCGTAACGGTGGTGTTTTGTTTCGCTCTCTGGTCGTTTCCTGATTTTGGAAAAATACTGCCTGAGCTCTTTGTCCGATTTGCGAACCTCCAAGGTGAGTTCTCGCTGAAGTGCAACGATCGGCACCCAATCGTGGTGATCAATGCTCGCGTGCGCTTCCACGGTTCTCCCGGCAATTAATTCGGCGACCTGCCGCATCTTTTCGTAGGGAGCCCAGCGTCTGGAGTCACGCTGCTTAAAATTGATATTGTTGATATCACCACTGGTTCCATTGGACAGGATGCCAACCATCGGTGGGTGGTTAGATTTCGTTCCGAGTGATTCCGCAACGGTTTGCGCAAAGATTCCAAAATAGTCTGCAGATATTTCGCCTCGATTCACACCGCCAACATAATGAAGTGAATAGTTTGCCAGCAGAGCCAGTTGTGTGTCGTCGAGAGCTTGGACGCTTAGTATTGAAATCTCGGGGTCGATTGGCCCAGCCGGATCGATGAGTGAAGCGTGCCCACGCGGCGGATTCATTCTGACCTGATCGATTCCGCCGAACGGGTTATGTCGTAGTTCTGGATCTCCCACAAACCATCGGCGATTGAAAACCTCACTTGGTTCGTCTATCGAACCCCAGCCAATTTTTGCGGGTTCAAGATTGCCCACAGCCTGCTGAACCGCGTCAACAATCCCCTTGATTAATATCGGTCGGTACTTGTCGGTTTGACCTCGCGTTGCCGAGTGCGTGTGGGTAGCTGACATGAAGAGGTTAGAGACCGGTATTCCTGTTGAAGCGGCGATCTTTGCTTTTGCTTCATCAAACTCTTCTCTGCGGATACCCAAGTTGTCGCAGACCACGATTGCGACTTGATTTTGTCCGTCATCTAAAGCAATGCATTTTGCAAACAACGGGTCGTGGATGCGGTCCGCCGGGAAGGGAACAAAACCACCAACAATCATTTCGCCGAGAGGCGGAGTGATGTCGACTTGAGCCGCTCCCGCACGCAAGGTTCGTTGCTCCGCTGCCTTGGTTATTTCCGGTCTTGAAACCAGAGCCGTAAGCATGATTGACACTGCGAATAATTGTTTCATGCTTTGGTTAGAGAGCCGTAATGATGAAGACAGTTGTGAGGGAGCATTCTGGAATCGAGTCACTTGCATTGGCATTACTTTCAGCTCTGCTTTCATTTGATGTCTGCTTTACTTTTGACTCGACGGCCCACTGCGTTGGTGGATCCCTAACCGATGGTTCAGTGTCGTGGAAGCGATGGGTATCTAAGGTGCTGACGGCACCACTGATCTCACCAAGTAGGGTTCCCATTGGCAATCAAGGACTGATGGTGGCTGGGCCTTCAATCCATCCTAATCCTTGGAGGAATTCATCACAGGCGATTACGGTTTCGCGGTAAAACTTGTTGTTGTTCCGGCCGTGATTGAAGAAGCCGTGGCCCTGATCTTTGAAGATTCGAAGTTCACTTTGCACGCCATGTTTCCGGAGCGTGTCACGGAACTGTTCAGCGGTCGCGACTGGAATGAGTTTGTCTTGATCACCGAGGAAGACAATCGAGGGAGGGTCATCGGGAGTCAGATTATGGGCGGGTGAAAACTTCTTGTAATCATCCTTGACTCGAGCCGTACCCCATCCTCCCGGTCCATTGTTGTAGACCGGGTTGAACAGTAGCATCGCGTTGCTTTTCGGTGAGATCGAAAGGTTGTCTTTCTCGCTATCGACTCCTTCGCTGGTTCCAACAAAAGCGGCAAGGTGGCCACCTGCTGAACCGCCTCCTGAGGCGATGCGATTTGCATCGATACCAAATTCTTTGGCTCGGGATCGGACCCAACGCATCGCAGATTTTGCATCTTCGATGCAGGCAGTCGGCGGTTCACTCTTGGAACGATTGAGAAGTCGATATTGCACCTGAAAACAGACTGCTCCTCTGCTTGCAAAGTACTTGCTGTGCTCGGTGAATTGTCCCGGTGCACCGCCAACCCAGCCGCCACCGTGAAAGAATACGATTGCTGGTCGCTGATCGCTCGCCTGCCATTGCTTAGGCTTGGTGACGTATAGCTTTAATTCGCGGTTCTCGACGGTCTTGAACGTGTAAGGGGTTCCCTCCGGTTTTGCAGCACGAACCTGCGGTGAAAGGAGCATCAATCCGGTAGTGAGAAACACAAGCGAAAACCGAGACTTGATTGACATAGAGAAAGCTCGTTTCATTTTTATTTTTTGAGGGATAGACGCCGTTGCTTCTCGCAGGATCAGATCGAATTGCGTTTCGCAAACTCTTCGATCTCGACTGGTTTCGTTGAGCACTTAATGGCGGTAATGAGTCCGGTAGAGTGATTCTGCGGGATGGGAAGTATACTGGAAATCGAAGTTGCTAACGGCGCCGGAGCGTGGTTGATTCAATCTGTAAGGGTTCAGGATCACTGGCACTCAGATCAGGGATCTGTTCAATAAGTCTGGCGATGATGGGCTATGTCTTTCAGCACATATCAGGATCTTCGTGGAAACCTCCCGAGTGAAGAGAGTCCGGTTGTAGCGTTTTTTCATGCATTGAGTCTTGTTGTGAACTCAGTTGGATTTCCTTTGCGTTTCCCTGCTGAATTCAGTGCAAGTGCATCTACAGTAGGGATCATCTATTTTTAGTAGGGGCAAGCGTGCTCGGGGAGTTTCTCCCTTTTTTTGAACATTTTATTGAACAGCCAATCCATCAAACCCACTCGCGATTCACGTGAACGAACCGTCTATCAATCCTCATCATGTTTCGGCTGCAACCTCGCTTGTCGACCGCGTTCTGCTCTCACTGAACCGACTTGGTTACTACCACATCCAAGCTGAAGATCTCGGAGGTGGGAAAGTCAGGCTCTCGGGGACGATCCCTTCGCACGACGAACGCGCTGTTGTGGTCGCTGCGGCGAGGACGGTCGCTGGTGTGACTTCAATCGCGTTGAAGCTGAGAGTCTGATGAGCTAGGCAGTTCAGGATGCGGCTGCGTAGAAAAGGATCGCGAAGAGAGATATTATTAAAATCGATCCCAAGCACCCTTTTTGTTCCACCACCATCGGTTCGCCGCGATCATCGGAGACTTCGTCCTGTTCACGAGGTGAACGGTTCATACTCTCGATGGCAAGCTTCGCTTCCTTGAGTGAACATCCCGCAGCCTTTCGGTAGGCTTTAATCGCTTGGATTTTATTTCCTTGCATCAGAATTTTACGGGACTCGAGGAAGGTTTCCTCGGTGGGAGTTCTCTGACCGCGATTGTTTCCTTGTGCTTCGTAGTGATCGACCCAGCTCTTGGCTTCATTGAGAGTACCACCTGTTAGCTCGATGTAGCGTTTTGCCGCGTGAATCCGTTTGCCCTGATCACAGAGGGCTTCC
>JAKMEW010000113.1 GCA_022425745.1 Rubripirellula sp. | reverse complement strand
TGTGCGGGGCAGGGTGGCTGTGCGGGGCAGGGTGGCTGTGCGGGGCAGGGTGGCTATCCTCAGCCCTGCTGTAGCATTTCTCGCACTACAGTCAAAACACGATTCTGAACGTCCTCCAGATCACCTTCTTGAAACGCTCCCGCAGCGGCTTTGTGCCCGCCTCCCCCAAATTGCCGCGCAACCTCATTGCAATCTAGATGGCACCGACTTCTGAAACTGAGCTTAAACCCTCCTCTCATTTGGCCAACAAAGATAATAGCAGCCTTGGCCCCTGACACACTAAGCGTCGCATTAACGACATCTTCTGTATCACTCGGCTCTGCACCAACAGCGGCAAAATCCTCTCTTCGGACATAAGTGTGCATTAGATCACCATCTAATTCAGCGACCGTCCGCGACAGAATCAAACCACGCAGTTTGAGTCGACCGAGAGTGTCTCTTTCGTAAAGATCACCATAGACCTCACTGGGCACAACACCCACATCAACCAACCGAGCAATGACACGATAGGTTTCGGCGGTGACGCTCCCAAACCGAAACCATCCGGTGTCTGTAGCGATCGCGGCGAACAGAGGCATCGCAGCAGCTCTCGTGAGCGCGACACCAAGAGCGTCTGCCGCTTGAACAACCAAATGCCCGGTCGCTTCTGCTTGGTAGTCCTTATACATCGTCGCGCCGAGATCGTCTTCGCCGACGTGATGATCTAAAACCATCTTGTCAGCTCTCGACCCACGGATGACATCACCCATGTCACCAAGCTGCGCCCAAGCACTTGTGTCGAGAATCATCATGCAGTCAGCCGTGATGTCCTCTGGCTCAACCGTATCCCCCAAAACCTCAATATTCCCTGCTGGGTCTAGGAACTGTAACGCAGAGGGAGTGCGGTGCGCATTAATGATTCGAACGTCCTTGCCGATCGCCCTAAGCACCTCAGCCATTCCTAACTCGCTCCCCAAAGCGTCGCAATCAGGACGAATATGGCTGACCAACACAAAAGATTGGTAATGCGAGATTTGATTGATAAAAGCTTTCCAATTAACTGCCATGAATAAAACCCTTTACCTTTGGAAGTAGCGAGCTACCAAAGCTCAACCACTAAGCTGATTCTGTTTTGAAGTAGTTGCGAACCGCAATGATGTCACGGTTCAACTGGACAATTAATTGATCTTGGGACGCGAAACGTGTGACATCTCGTAAGCGGGTCAAGAAGTCAACCTTCATCTGAACTCCATAAAGATCTCCGTCATAATCGAGTAGATGTACCTCTATCTTCCTACCGGTTTGATCATCAAAGGTAGGGTTGGGGCCGATATGAATCGCAGCGTAATACAACTTTCCACCGACAGATGCGGTTCCGCCATAAACCCCTACAGATGGAACCAAGGCATCTATCTGATTCAAATTCGCCGTAGGAAATCCTAGCTGACGACCTCGACTCGCACCAGCTATGACGGTTCCCGCAATCTGGTGCGGGCGGCTTAGCAAGGTATTGGCTGCCTCCACCTTGCCTGCGATCAGTAACTCCCTCACCCTCGAGCTACTAATCATCAAATCATCGTCCTCTGTCGGACTGATGATTTCGAGGTCAATTTGGTTCAGATGGCACAACTTGGATAATGCGACTTGGTCTCCCTCACGATTCTTACCAAAAAAGAAATTGGGGCCTTCCACCATTGCGGAAGCAGACAGGCAGTCCACAACCAAGCTATTGAAGAATTGAGACGCAGAAAGCTGCAAAAAGTCGCGTGTTACAGGACAAATAAGTAGCTGCTCAATTCCATAGTCGCTCATCACCTCAGCCCGCCGTTCCATGGACATCAGTCGTGTAGGAGCGTTTCCACCTCTCAATAAAGTCGCGGGGTGTGGATCGAAACTCACTACCGACGCAGGACGGCTTGCATCACTGGCGAGTTGCTTAACTCGCTGGATTAGCGATGCATGCCCATGATGCACACCATCAAAGTTTCCGATCGTTAATACCCCTCCTTTCTGTATTTCACTTATCCACGACAACCCCTCAGGAGATATTCTCCGCATCGCCATTTCATCGAATGAGCTGAGGTGGATGATGTCAGTCACGATTTTTGGGACAGGGAGTGTGGGGCAAGAAGTATCGTATGAACCCGTAATTATTACCGAGGAAAGAAAACTTTCGTAGGGCACCGTTTATTGTCACCTCCCGCGGAATAAATACCTAGAAATCCTCCAGCTCCCTCATCGCTCGAGACAAGTGATCGATCAAGTCAGTCGATATTAGACTAGCGTACCCATGCCTCTGAGCAGCTAGATCGCCCGTTCGCCCATGCACCCACACCCCAACTCTCGCGGCGTCCCAAGGGCTCATCCCCTGACCGATGAGTGCAGTGATGATTCCCGTCAATACATCACCGCTTCCTGCAGTAGCCATTCCGGGATTTCCCGTGTCGTTTGTCCAGAGTAACCCATCAGCAATAACCACACTGGGAGCTCCTTTTAGTACCCACACCACTTGAGTCGATTGCGAGAGGAACTCGGCAGCGCGAATCTGGCCACGACGATCACCAGAAGAAACCCCCGTTAGGCGTTCCATTTCTTTCGGATGGGGAGTCAAAACAAGAGCACCAGCGGTATCAAGAGAAGAATTTAAATCGCCAGGTATTCTCGCTAACACATTCAGAGCATCAGCGTCCAATACCCGTGAAGGCCCAGAAAGAGAAATCATTTGCCGAACGGCCTCCTGAGCACCCTCGCTATCAGATAATCCTGGCCCGCACCCAATCACATCGTATTGAAGCGATAATTCTGCAAAAAAGTTGGCTGGCAAGGTGGCAAGCCTACCTTCCTTATCGTCTTTCAATGGAATAGTCATGTAAGCGGGATGATATCCTGCGACGGTATCCAGACACGCAGAAGGCGTCGCAACCGTCACTAACCCGGCTCCGCTGCGCAATGCTGCCATCGCGGACATTGCGATTGAACCTGCCATGCCACGAGAGCCACCGACAAACAAAAGACGGCCGAAGTTTCCTTTGTGCGAATCGAGTTCACGTCGACTTAGCGTGGCGGGAGGTACAGGATCCATCAATTCGATTAGCCTTTGGAAAGAACCGGTCATTAGTAACCTGCCTAAGCAAGCAGGCTGCGTTCCAGTTGAATTAGTTGATTCGCAACGAGACCGGCCAGATACCCCCCCTTGAAGCCACTATCAATATTTACGACCGAAACGTTAGATGCACAAGTATTTAACATTGAAAGCAGAGCACTCAAACCAGCGAAATTGGCTCCATATCCAACGCTAGTTGGCACCGCAAAAATGGGAACTGACAGGTAACCACCTATCACCGCAGGCAATGCGCCCTCCATCCCAGCAGCGACCACTAAAACAGATGCCTTTCGCAGCTCAGGCAGTGCCGTCATTAATCGCTGTGGACCCGCGACGCCAATATCCTCAAACCTCCTCTGCGGGATCCCCATCCAGCAAAGGGTCTCAGAAACCTCTTCCGCCACACATCGATCGGTACTGCCAGCCGTCACGACTGCTGCATGGATCTGTTTATCAGCGTCTTCAGGAGATAGCAATTGAACCTTTTCTGCTAAGTGGTGCTCGATTCGCAAAGTTCGAGCAAACGAATTGTAATAGGCCTGAGGAAACACCCCCAAAAGTGTCTCTGCTGCCGTGTGATTCATCCTCGTTACGAGTGCATTCTGCCCCGCATCGAGCTGCGATTGAATGATTCTAGAGATCAGATCTGGATCTTTACCCTCGCCGTAAATTACTTCACCAAATCCACACCGTGACTTACGTCCCAAATCGACATTTGCCCCCGGGGTTGAAAAAACACTCTGCTCAGAAGAGATTCGCTTTTCAATTTCAGAGCTTTTGCGATCAGCCACCTGTTTTTTGGGGGTACTTGTGCAGATCGACGAGGATTGGGAATCTGTCGCTAGATCCTGAATCGCATCGACCAAATCCGAGATCGGCATCTCGCCAGCTAGGACTTGTGAAAATAATTTTGCAAGAGCAGGGGAGGGGAGTGTCATAATGGGTTGCGGTCGAGTGGAATCAGTCTTCAAATCAAGATACCTACAGATTGCATCTCCCAAACTCCATGGACAACTCCCTCATGAAAAGCTGCGTTTTGGCATACTCGGGCGGTCTAGATACCTCGGTCATCCTTGGTTGGTTACAAGATCAGGGCTATGAAGTCCACGCGGTTTACGTCGACCTCGGACAACCCTGTGAAGACCGTGAAGCAATCATGGAAAAAGCGAGGAACGGAGGTGCGGTTTCATCTCGCATCATTGACGCTCGAGAAGAAATGTGCCGTGACTTCGCTTTCCCTGTCCTAGCATGGCAGGCAAAGTACGAACAAATATATCTGCTCGGCACGTCGATCGCGCGTCCCCTTATAAGTAAAGTCTGTTTGCAAGTGGCAAAAGAGGTCGGTGCCACCGCCTACGCTCATGGTGCAACGGGGAAGGGTAACGATCAATGTCGATTCCAACTAGCAGCGGAAGCCCTCGACCCAACCATTGAAATCATCGCACCATGGCGAATTAAAGAATTTCGCGAGGCGTTTCCGGGAAGAACCGAACTCATTGACTACTGCAACAGCAAGAACATTCCGGTCAAGGCTTCAGCAGCAAAACCTTACAGTAGCGACGAAAACGTATTGCACATTAGCTACGAAGCAGGCGAACTAGAAGAACTAGATGTTAATGGTGTTGAGCTAGTAGATTTCGGCATGGGCGTCAGCCCGCAGGAAGCTCCAGATGCGAGTGAATCGGTAACAATTGGATTTGAATCCGGAACTCCTACTAGCCTGAATGGGTCAAAACTGAATGCACTGGAAATGGTGGAGAGCCTCAATCAAATTGCAGGTCGAAATGGTATCGGCCGCATTGACATGGTTGAAAATCGTTTCGTGGGAATGAAGAGTCGCGGAGTTTACGAGTCACCAGGCATGACAGTTCTCTACGACGCTCTGATGTACGTGGAGCAATTAACAATGGATCGAGACCTCTGCCACCTCAGAGATCGACTCGCCCCTGAGGTTGCTGAGATGGTCTATTACGGCTTCTGGTATACACCCAAAATGGACTCATTGCTCGCTTTCATCAATGAAGCACAAAAACCTGTCACGGGCGAAGTAACCCTTAAACTCTACAAAGGCAATATTTCGGTTGATAAGCGAAGCAGCCCGAATAGCCTTTACGACGCAGAAATTGCAACCATGGAAGGTGGCGGCTCGTACAACCAGGACGACGCAGAAGGATTCCTTCGCATCCAAGGACTCCCATCACGCGTTCAGGGCACGGTGACTCCAAGAAAGTACTAAACATCACCCCACGATTTCATTAGGTTGTCATTCAAATGCCCTGCTGCCCACCCCAGGTTGCAGGGCATTGTCGTGCCTACTGACGCATGACCTTCGGCCGAAAAAGCAAGAACATGAAGACAGTCATCCAAAGAGTCAAATCCGCTAGTGTCACAGTGGACGGAGAAACGATAGGCTCTATCGACCACGGCCTTCTCGTCTTACTGGGGGTTGAGCATGGGGATACTGATCTAGAGGTTCAATGGCTTACTGAGAAAACTTCGCAATTGCGAATATTTGACGATCACAACGGGAAGATGAACCTATCGGTCCTGGATATAAAGGGCTCGATCCTAATCGTGAGTCAATTCACACTACTAGCGGATTGCCGACGCGGCCGAAGACCTGCCTTCACCAATGCTGCAGAACCTAAACTTGCGAACCAGCTCTATCAGCACTTCATTGAGAGCATTAGAAACCTAGGGATCACCACCCAATCCGGTAGATTCGCCGCTGACATGCAAGTATCACTCATCAACGATGGTCCCGTCACGCTTGTTATTGATCGCGAACCTAGTGGCTTAGCAGTTTAAATCTGCAGCGACTTAACGTGTGATCCATCGCTGCACTTCGTCAAAGTCAAAATACGGCTGGGCGATGTAAGTCGACTCCTGTCGACTCCGTTCCTTGATCCTGTCAACGATCGCCCCATCCTCCCAGGCCAAAGCAAGAAGCAGCAGCAGCTTGCCATAGACAGACACGTTTGCAAGCGTGTCGCTACCAAAAAACTTCAGCGCTGTCCCAAATGATTTCTTGAAGCGGATACCCCCGCTGGTATCCACGCTCCAAATCTCATCCATCACGAGGTGTACCATGAACCCTAAGACAACGGCCAGTGACTTATACACTCTTAAAGCATCACTTTGACAAGGCATCACTAGGTACGCAATCAGACCGGCGACAGCAGCAGCAGGAACACTGTGCCACATTCCACGGTGAACTGTGTATCGCTTGAAAAACTCCACCGCAACAAAACGAATTGCGATGTACAGCAGCATCGACGCGACCGCCATGTCTTCGGCCGTAAATCCAAGATCTCGAAATCGATGGATCATCAAAATCGGAACTACTGCAGAGATAAAAAGGCTGGTTTCGCGCAGAGGTATACCAGAGTCACTATCCAGATCTGGAAGCATACCGCTGACAGAACACAGGCCAGCGGCCACAATCCCACTCTCAACCGACATGGATTGCGACGAAACACCCCAATAACCGTAGGCTAGGCCAACGATCGTGCTGCCGGTGATATGAGACTTGAAGTCCGCCACAGGTGCCAAGCAAAAAGAAGAAACTAAAATCGATGAAACGCGAACTGCGAATGACAGCTAATCGAGGCAGCTAAGCCACTGCTGTTTACATGTTAAAACAACTTGGCAATCAGTGTGGAGAGGAATCAGGAGACCAAATCAAAGCGTTGTTTTAATAGCAAGTAAAAACAACGCAGTTATCCGCGGCAATGGAACCACTCAGTCGCGAATTACCACAGGCTATTTCGAATCATTCGAGAGGAGTGCGGAAATCAGAAAATGCCTAAAACACGGGACTTTCACGACACCGAATACAACATAAGAGGCATTATCGGACGTTGCAGAAGTGCGATTGCAACGGTGTTTTACAGCAAAGATGCGTCCAACTAACAAGCTTCTGATTCCAGAACTTACGAAGCAAAACTCTCGGGAGATTCAACGAAGACTCCAATTTTGCGAAACTTGTCATAGCGTTCCGCAACCAAGTCATCAGGGCTCTTTTTTTCCAATGCGCTGAGGGTCTTTGACAAGTATGTCTTCATTCGTGATGCCATCTGATGATGATCACGGTGAGCACCACCAAGAGGCTCCTCAAGCACATCATCTACCACACCAAGACGAGAGAGATCCGAGCTGGTGAATCTAAGTGACTCCGCAGCTTTGGGTGCATACTCGTGACTCTTCCAAAGAATGCCGGCACAGCCTTCTGGACTGATAACGCTGTAGTAAGCATGCTGCAGCACTGCTACACGGTCACCGACACCAATGCCCAGTGCTCCACCAGAACCGCCTTCGCCGATCACCACGCAAATCACCGGGATCCTGAGCCGACTCATTTTGAACATACTCTCTGCAATCACCTGCGCCTGACCACGTTCTTCAGCGCCAACTCCTGGATAGGCCCCCGGAGTATCGATAAAACAGATGAGGGGCAACTGATACTTCTCAGCCAATCGCATCTTGATCATCGCCTTCCGATACCCTTCAGGATGAGCGCACCCAAAATGACAAGCTGCACGCTCCTTGTAGGTTCTACCTTTTTGATGCCCCAGAACCATAACCTTGAAGCGATCGATCTTCGCAAAGCCCGAAAGCATCGCGCGATCGTCTCCAAAGTGCTTATCCCCGTGCAACTCAACGAATTCATCAAAGGCCAGATTTAAATAATCTTTGGTGTAAGGTCGATTCTTATGGCGAGCAACTTGGACGGTCTGCCATGGATTGAGCGAACCGTAGGTATCTCTCAATTGCTCAACTAACTCCAACCTTAGCGAACGAATCTCTGCCTCGATTTCATTCGTTCGCTCAGTCTGCCTTTCTAATTCCTGAATCCGACCTTCGAGCTCTGCAATTTGAACTTCGAAATCTAGACCTGGACCATTACTCATGTTTCACTCACTTTTTTGACTGCTATGGGGTCAACCCAGCGTTATTCAAAAGATTCGTCACGCAATCATTCATCGCCTAAATCAGTGGACTGCCCACCCTTCCGAAACATATCGTCCGCACCTTTGATACCTGGCATATTTTCGAACACGCTTATCTCTGGCTTGCGAGGCCTCTTTCTGAAAATTTCAATGCCTCGATATGCCTTCAGGAATTCCCACATGGATGGCGGTCGACTATCGGGTTTTTTAGCCATCATCGACTTCACCAAGTCAGCGAAATCCTTAGTGACATTGTCATTATGAACAATTGGACTAGGTATCGATGCCGAGAGATGCTTGTTCAACAAGTCATTTGGATTGTCTCCCGTGTAAGGAGGCTTGCCCGTACACAGTTCATAGAGCACGCACCCAAATGCATAGACATCCGTTCTTTCATCGCAAACCTTTTTGCGTATCTGTTCGGGTGCCATGTAACTTCGAGTTCCTTTCGCAACCTTAACGTTGTGAAATAATTTCGCGAGACCCGTTTTTTTCCTCTGTGCAATTGTGAAGTCAATTAGTTTTACAGTGCCGTCGCTACTGACAAGAAAGTTGTCTGGCTTGACGTCCAGATGAATCCAATTCTTCGTGTGCATGTAATAAAGACCTTCCGCGGACTGCTCGACGATTTTGTCGAGCATAAAGGCCAGCGACTCAGGCCCCCTTCGCAAAGCCTGCTTCATGTTCAATTCGCTGAAAAGCTCCAAGACCAACATTGGGCGTGACGCTTCTTCACGGTATTCCAAGATCTTAACAACACGTGGACTGCTTAGATCCTTCGCAACGTTGTATTCATGCTTCAGCAACGCAATCTCTGCTTTGTTACCGGCCAGGGATTGCTTGAGCACTTTGAGTGCAAAACGCTCTTGGCTTGATTCGTGGATTGCTTCCCAGACCTCAGCTGTACTGCCGACACGGATCAGACGGGTCAGGCGATAGGGTCCCAAAAAGTCGCGAGTCTTCGTCATATTTAACTCGAAGGTCCAAAGTCACTGATTAATAAACGCCAGCATTCTAGCTTCACTCGGTTTACCGGCTCTATCATAGTTAAAGAAACTGGGACCTCGGAAGTCCACCCAAAATCGTGGTCAACAGGGGAGCGGTGGAAGCACATGTTTCGAGGCGTGTTTGCGTGTTTTTTATTCCCAACACTGCCCTCCCCCGACGCTAAAACGCCGCTGAAACATTCAAAATACAGCTAAGATTCAAGTAGTTTGACGTACAAACTGCGAATCTCACGAGTCATAACTTGATGTCGAAACCGATCAGCAAACCGCCTCCTTCCTTCAGCGCCCAACACCTGCCGGTATGATGCATCCGCGACTAATTTCTCAATGGCATCGGAAAGACGCTCAATATCACCCGCCGGTACCAGAAGCCCAGTAATCTCATCAAGCACCACCTCGCGGGCTCCATCAATGTCGTAGCTAATCGCAGGTACGCCGGAAATTAAGGCTTGTGGCAATGCACGCGCAAGACCCTCGCGATAAGACGCATGTGCCAAGATATCCATCGCCGCAATGAACTTGGGAACTTCACTAGGATCCACCAAGCCAGTGAAACAAAAATACGGCTCAAGCCCCAAGTCTTTAATTTGACGATCTAGTTGCTCGCGAAGTAATCCATCGCCAACAAACAAAAAACGGACGTTGGGATATTTCGAAACGACCCGCTTCGCGGATCGTATCACGTCTTCGTGACCTTTGAGATGAAACAATCTCGCTATCTTACCAATGACAACATGCTCGTCACTAATCCCCAAATCTGCACGTATTCGTGATCGAAACGAACCGGATGTCAGAAACGGGTCCACATCCATACCACTATAAATCGTCGAGAATTTTTCCTCTTTCGCCACGTTCGCATTGACCATGCGCTGCGTCATCGCATCAGCAACAGAAATGACATGGTGGCACCTATTAGCCGCCCACCTTTCAGCTGACTGAAAAAGCTTTCTTGTAATATATGATTGATACTCGTGGAACGGAGCGCCGTGTACGGTATGGACAATCGCGGGAACTCCTAGATTCCATGCTGCAGCGCGTCCCAAAATGCCTGCTTTGGCACTATGGGTATGCACGACGTCAGGGTTGAATTCACTAATTAACTTCCTCATCTGAAAGAAGGCCTGAGAATCTCGCAGGGGATTGATGGATCTTCGAAGTGAATCGATCATAGCTATCTCAATACCTGACTCTTCGTCAGTCCGACCCAAAAGGTCGCCTTCAGGACCCAATGATGGGCCAGTGATCAGCAATACGTCGTCACCGTATTCACGCTGCAGGTCAACACAGTTAAAGAGGGTATTTTCCTGCGCACCACCTACAATCATCCTTGTAATTAAATGAGCAATGCGCATCGATCTCTTCTCTCAACTCCTACTCTATCTACCGAAGTTATGGCTCTAATAGAACGACAAATAAGCAAGTCAATGACCCACCCATCCTTCGATGCATCGCAACCATTACTAAAGCATTGCTTGGCAAAAAAAAAGCGTTCTGCCGCAAGGACAGAACGCTTTGATGATCGATTACCATTCGGGCACCTCTATGTGCCGAATTCAACTCGACGGTAGCCAAGTTGTTGCTGCAATCGGTTGACGATTGAAGTATGCATTTGACTGACTCTGGATTCAGAAAGATCGAGCGTCGCTCCGATTTCCTTCATCGTAAGTTCTTCGTAGTAGTAGAGAATAATGATCAGTCGCTCGTTACGGTTCAGGCCTTTGGTGACGAGCCGCATGAGATCATTCTTCTGAACCCTGCGTGTTGGATCTTCACCCTTCTTATCTTCGAGAATATCAATTTCCCGAACGTCTTTGTAGCTATCGGTTTCGTACCACTTTTTATTTAGCGAGACCACACCGACAGCGTTCGCGTCCGACTGCATCTTCTCGACTTCCTTAACCGGCATTTCCATGTGGTCAGAAAGCTCCTGCACGGTCGGTGGGCGACCATGCTTTGTTTCGAGTGCCTTTCTTGCAACAGCCAACTTGCTCGCTTTACTACGAACTAAGCGAGGAACCCAGTCCATCGTGCGAAGCTCGTCAAGCATCGCTCCGCGGATACGTGGGACGCAGTAAGTCTCAAATTTGACGCCCCGATCCATGTCGAAGGCATCAATCGCATCCATGAGCCCAAAGATTCCAGCGCTAATCAAATCGTCGAGATCAACTCCATCTGGCAATCTCTGCCAAATACGTTCGCCGTTGTAACGCACGAGTGGCATGTAACGCTCAACCAAGCGATTACGGAGACTCTCATAATTCGGCGATTCCTTATTGAGTTCCTTGAACTCGACCCAGACTTGCAGGATCTCATCGTCCGCCGTGGCTGTCGCTGCCATCCAATCCTCCGTGATAGTTTTTAAAACAGGCAACGTCTTGTCGCCTCATCGTCCGCTGGGCTTCTCAATCAGAAACCTCAACTCAAGCTGTCTCTAACCAGCATCCATGCTGCCATCGTCAGCTCGAACCTCTCTGCCAATCATCTTCACCAACAACCAGTAGAAGAAAAGGACTGACATCGCTCACCGTCGATCTTTAATCAAGTTTGGATATGACAAATTCATGATCCAAAACAAGGTCAAACTTTCTACCTCTAAGATTTTAGATCGTCATAAGTCATCTCCTCGACAGACAAACATCTGCGACGTTTTGACTCGATCTCAATCTCACAAGGGTTCAATAACTTTTTCGGCTTATGATCCACAATACGAAAAAGTAGGAAAAATAGTTTTCCCAGTCAGGACAACACGATTTTCTTCAATAACATTCAAGTTACTTTGGAAGAAAACGAGCTGCTCCTACTCATGTAATCGGCTCCACAATATTAATCCCTTAATAAACTTTCAACTTCTGCACGTGATAAGTCGGTTATTTTCGCTTTCGTCGTCGATAGCTCTTCTTGCTTAAGAACACCACACGTAATTCAGAGACTGCGATTCACCTGCAGTAGGTCTTGAGCAAAAGAACCTAGGCAATACGGCACCCTGCCCTACCCTGATTGCAAACTGCCAAACCTTGAGTGGCACTCACCTTCTTGCTCTACAACCCAACTTTCAAAGGTGCAGTTCCCTCCAAGCATCTAGATATCCTCCACACACTACTCAAAGTCGCACCTCGAAGACTCACTCAACAAGTTCAGGATCACCCTGCAGCTGCAAGGATTTCCTGACTGACAATACCATGCGACTCTACTCTTGTTTGATCTGATATTTCACCAAAGGAGAGCACTCTTATTTCCGGGAATGTTGCTGCGACCATTCGCTGTAAGCACAAGCGAATTTTTGGAGCAACAAGCAACACGGGTGTGCTACCAGCGGGAAAGTCCCTTTGTATCGTCTTCCGAATCAACCTTGTTAAGTGCTCCACTTTCGCTGGACTCCAATTGATGGCAGTCCCAAATCCTGAGCTATCCATACCCTGTGCCAGCTGCATCTCGATCGCTGGATCCAAGGTCAGAACATGGATCATTCCCGAATCATCCCGATACCGAGCACTGATGGTGCGTGACAATCTTTGCCGCACCTGCTCCACCAATCTTTCAGGATCTTTCGTGTAGGTTGATGCATCCCCCAGCGTCTCGAGGATTAATTCCATTTGTCTGATTGGCACGTCTTCCCTCAGCAAAAGGTGCAAGACTTGCTGAACCTCGCTCACTTTCATAAGATCCGGCAGCAATTCGTCCACAACCATGGGTGACGCCGAACGAACCTCGTCCAAGAGATGCTTTGTTGCATCTCGCGACAGCAACTCATCTGCGTGTCTTTTTGCGGTCTGCTCCAATTCAGAAACGAGAACTTCGATAGGTTCCTGAATGGAGTAGCCGAAAATGGCTGCTTGCTCCCTCTGATTACTGTCTATCCACACACCCGCATGCGTTCCGTCGAAGCGGTGGTGGATCTCGCCTTCAAGACGACCAGTCACAATTCCCAACTCTAGAGCCAACGCTGAGCCAGACTGCAGACGGCTTTTGCAAACCACGTTGCCGTGAATCCTGATGACATACTCATAGTCTCCAAGCAAGCGATCGTCCCGCACTCTTACCTTTGGCAAAATGATCCCAAGGTCTGCCGCAATCGCCTGCCGCACCGACGTGATTCTTTCCATCAGATCACCACCTCGTGTTGGATCAGCTAGGTCAAGCAATCCAATCCCAATCGATATTTCCATGGGGTCGATTACGAGAAAATCCTCAATACGTGATAACTTTGACGAGTTTTTCTGCTCTTCAATCGCTGAAACCCTCGCCAATTCCTCATCATTGATTCGCCTTTGTTGTCTCGACAAAATCAACGCTAGCCCAACACACCCACTGCCCAAGATTGCAACCGGAACCGCAGGAAGATTTGTGAGGATAAGAAGCAATAAAAACCCACCCGCGATTGACAGTGCTTTGGTATTACTCAAAAGTTGCTGCAGCAACTGAACTGGCAAATCACTCCGCTTGCTACTACGGGTGACTAAAAAACCAGCCGCCAGTGAGATCAACAGTGCTGGGATTTGGCTGACCAAACCATCACCGATCGTAAGCTTTGTAAAGGTTGTCGCTGCTGATCCAAACGACATGCCAAGATGCGCAACTCCGACATAGAGCCCCCCCAAAATATTTATAATCGTGATGATTATGGCCGCGATTGCATCACCGCGGACAAACTTGCTAGCACCATCCATGGTGCCGTAAAAATCGGCCTGCTCGGAGATTTCTTCTCTCCTCCTCCTCGCCGTCTCCTCGTCAATCACCCCAGCGTTTAAATCAGAATCGACGGCCATCTGCCGACCAGGCATACCATCTAACGCAAAACGCGCCGCAACTTCACTGATCCTGCTTGCCCCCTTCGTGATGACAACAAACTGAATCACTATCAGAATGACGAAGATAATGACCCCAACTTCAAGCTGATCTCCAGCCACAAAAGTGCCAAAACTCTCAATCATACTACCCGCAGCACTAGCTCCTTCCCGATCTGCGCCGGTCAAAATTAATCGCGTCGTTGCGACATTCAAGACGAGTCGAGCAAGCGTGGTAGCAAGAAGCAGTGTTGGGAAAACGCTGAACTCTAATGGAGTCGAAACATGAATCGTCGTTAGTAAAACCAACAACGCCACAGCTATATTGCCAGCAAGTAGCAAATCCAAAATTGGGGTTGGCAGCGGCACCAAAATCACAAACAAGCAACCAATAATAGATACTGGCAAAATGAGATCGCGGTGGCGAATAATTGCTTGCATGGCCGACTTCCCAATGATGGATCGAGCTCATTGAGCTGATCATTTGAAACCGCAACCCTACAGAAATCCTTGCTAAGCGGTCTAGAGAAGAAAGGACACCTAAACAAACGAGAACTAATCTTGTTAGTCCCCTACCCTGCCGATTGTCAGGCTCAAGAAGCCCCCCCATCCGTTACCGCGGGCCTCGACATAGGAAGACAAAACCTGTTCAGTCCAAGCATCGCTTTAGCGACTCAAGGATCTTTGAATCCTGCAAGAATGGATCATTGCTAGCTTTCTGATACTCACGGAGTCCTTGGGCCAATCGTCGTGTGATATCTCGCGTATTCGGTCTCTGATAGTAATTGTGTAACTCATCGGGATCCTCATAGCTATCAAATAGCCAGGGTCGATCCGTTACGGATAAAATGAGCTTGTATCGGTCATCTACTGCCGCGACCCACTCGGCATTCAAACCGGCATTACGAAGAAACACCATCTGATTAGGTGCAACCAGAGCGCCCTGCAATGCCTCAGAAAGATCTCTCCCCTCGAACTGTACTCCAGACTCATACCCCGCCAAACCCAGTAACGTCGGGGTTATGTCCACGGTCGCAACAGGCTGATCATAGACGCCACCGTCTAGACCACCGTTCGGGAAGCGAATTAGAAGGGGCACTCGCGCGGATCCCTCATAAGGATTTCCCTTATTCAATCGATCATGCTCGTAACATAAGTCTCCATGATCAGATGTGACCATGATTAGCGTATTCTGTTCGACACCAGCTGTCCTGAGTGTGTCGAGCAATCGTCCAAAGTTATCGTCAAGACATTTAACCATCCCAAAATATTGACTCATCTGCTCACCACGAAACAACGCGTGATTCTTTGGACCACCGAGCCACTTTGGCACTGGCAAGTCATCTACTCCGTAAGTTCTCGGGGGTAGAAACCTTAAATGGTTATACATCTGAGCGTAGGGAGCCCGGACTGTATTGGGGCCATGAGGATCCGGATAACTAACTACCAACAAAAAAGGTGAATCATCCCTCGCTTCAATGAATTCAATGGCACGATTAGTAAGAAAATCAGTCGCATATGATTTTGCATCCGCTTGATCGACCGCGTAGCTTGGTCGCCCCTGACTATCTTTCGCAGCCACTTCGCCGCCGAGAGCAGACAGACCTAGCTTTTTCCAATGTCCTCGGTTGAACATGTATTGAACGTGCTCAAACCGACCATTTCTCTCCGGAGCCCATTCTGGCTTACCACCTCCAGCCAAATGCCATTTTCCGATAAAACCGGTTCGATACCCATTATCGCGGAGCAAGCTAGCCAAGGTTGGAACGTTCTCGTTTAACACTTGATTGTTCGCCGAAACCCCTGCCTGGTGTGGATACAGCCCACTTATCATGGATGCACGGCACGGAGAACAAACGGGTGATGTTGCATAAGCTCTGCTGCAAATCACGCCATCCGCAGCGATACGATCAAAGTGTGGGGTTTCGACAACAGCACCTGGACCCCACATTTCCGCCTGCTCTTTCGACATTAACTCTCGATAGCAACTAAGAGTTCGAAAGTTATGCTCATCGGTAACAACAAGCAGAATATTGGGCGCAACACTTTTGCCCAGCAGACGATCGCCATCCGCAATCAGCGAGACGGATAGAGCAACAATGAAGAAGGCGCGGAAATAACGAAGTACCTTAATACTCTTCATGACTCGAACCTCCCCAAACACCAGTCAATCGCATTCAACAGCAATCTAGGTAACACATCTGAATCAAAGTCTGCTGGATGCCCCAGCGACGTATAAAACGACCTTCCCCCATCATCTCTAACAAAAGTCCACGCAATTGGCTCGGCAGGATGCCCCACTACTTCACCAGTCAGCAAAACATTTGCCTTTTGGTTAATTGGTGAAACCTTATACAGCGAACCTCTCGACGTTGCTTCTTCCAAGGGTAATACCCCTTCAAGCAGCAATGGCGTCAGGTTTGTTTCGGGTGCAGACGGATTGATAGTGACGATCAAATCATTTGGGTGGTGGTTTGTGTAATTCCCGCCAAAAACCACTTGATCAAAATCACCCCAAACCACATGGCCGACAGGGGGCTGTTCGTTGCGCAAGGCAAATGCATGGTTTGCGGTACGAATGCCGATGACAGGCTTACCCGTGGCCACGTACTGCTTGATCGCTGTAAGCTGCTCCACGGGAAGTGCGCGCCTACGCACGCTAATGATCAGAAGGTCAGCTCTGTCTATTGGAAGGTGGGAACTTAACGCGTTACGTTCGTTCTCCTTCGCAAAAATAAACTCAACTTTTTCATCAGAAAGATGCTCTTTCGCAAACCGCGGCAATGTCACGTCTGTGCTGTATTCTTTTTCTGCACAGAGGAAAACAATACGCGGTGCTCTTGATTCCTCAGCACTTGAATCTGAGATAAAAGTGCCAGAAAAGGTTATCAAGAAGGTCAGCAAAAAATTACGCGTCACTCCCCACCTCGATTCAATATGAATGTCCACTGATTCTAAAGGACAGCATAATCGAAACGAGACCAGCAAGGAGCATCAGTCAATTAAGAAGTTAACCACTGGAGCCTTACTTTGCTGGCAGGTGTCGTAAAGCTAACACACCCTTGGTTCCGCGAATGGCATCAAGAGTTGGTTCATCGATACCACCATCCAAGTCGATGATGGTGTAAGCAATATCTCCTCGAGATTTGTTAAGCAAGTCAGCAATATTCAATCCTGCATTTGCCAGAATTGTAGAGATCTGGCCGACCATATTCGGCACATTCGCATTTGCAATCGTAATACGACTCCCTCCGTTGCGAGGCATCATGGCCTCAGGGAAATTCACCGAATTCCGAACGGTTCCATCCTCAAGATAATCCCGCAGGCTATCAGCAACCATTACGGCACAATTCTCCTCCGCCTCATTGGTGCTAGCGCCAAGATGAGGAAATGCTAAAACCTTTGGATGTTGCAACATTGATCCAGAGGGAAAATCACACACGTATGCGTGTAAATGACTTGAGTCCAATGCACTCACCACCGCTGCCTCATCGCAAATACCTCCGCGAGCAAGGTTCACAAGGATTCCACCCTTGGGCATCATTTTGATTCTTTCGGCGCTCACCAAGCCCTTTGTCGCATCAAGCAGCGGGACGTGCACGGAAACACAATCGCATTGGGAAAACAGATGATCAATACTTACTGCTTGCTGTACTCCGCTAGATAGTTGCCAAGCACTCTGAACTGAAATCAACGGATCATAACCGACGACCTTCATTCCAAGAGACAATGCCGCGTTAGCAACGCGGAGGCCGATCGCTCCCAACCCGATCACACCAAGTGTCTTCGAAGGCAGTTCGGACCCAACAAAATTCTTTTTTCCAGACTCAACGGCGACACTGATTTCGGCATCCGATCCCTCCAAGCCTGACGCGAACTGCATTGCGGCGGGAACGTTGCGGGACGCCATCAAAAGACCAGTCAAAACCAGTTCCTTCACAGCATTGGCATTAGCACCCGGTGCATTGAACACCGGAACTCCCCGGTCGGTCATTGTCGAAACGGGAATATTATTCACTCCGGCTCCGGCTCGCCCAATTGCCGCAACGCTATCAGGGATCTCCATGTCGTGCATCTTGAACGAACGGACCATGATGGCGTCGGGATGATTAATCTCGGAGGCAACCTCGTAGCTTTCTCGCGGTAAACGCTGCAAGCCTTGTACAGAAATGTTATTGAGTGTCAGAATTTTGTACATCAGTCCGGTTCGGTACTTCGAATGAAAAAGAAAATGTGATGCTGCGTTTGACGACTGAAAAACAATTGGTTCATTCATGCACTTGATCGAGGCAGAAAAACAGATCTATCAGCCATCAAGCAGTGACCAAGGAACCCGAGAAACCTATGAATTTTCCGAAGCAAAATCTTTCATAAAACTTGCTAAGGCTTGAGCTCCCTCGAGAGGCATCGCATTGTAGATACTCGCCCGAATGCCACCCACGCTACGATGTCCCTTAAGACTGTCAAGTTGATTTGAGGCAGCCTCAGAAATGAACTTGGCTTGCAATTCTTCATTCGGAAGATTGAAGGTCACATTCATTTTTGATCGACAATTAGCCTCAGCGTGGCCACGATAAAAGTCGTTGCTTTTATCATTCTCGGCATAAAGGAATTCCGCTTTGTGATGATTCAATTGCTCAACCGCCTCGTGGCCGCCAATGTCATCACGGAGCCAATCTGCAATTTTAACGTGCATATAAACCGCAAAAGTCGGAGGTGTATTC
>JAKMEW010000099.1 GCA_022425745.1 Rubripirellula sp. | reverse complement strand
CCTCCCCAACGCCTTAGCCACCCCCACACCGCCTCGAACGTGTGCATTTCGCCCCCGGGCACTTAAGGCCCTAACGCGGCCTTGGTTCGCTGCCGAACCTCCAAAAAAACTCGACGAAAAAAGCCGTGCGAGTGATATCGCACGGCTTTTCGTCGAAGAGTAGGGCTGACAGGAATCGAACCTGCACTCCCGAGGGAACTAGATCCTAAATCTAGCGCGTCTGCCAGTTCCGCCACAGCCCCTTAAAATACCAACACCTGCCTGAAGGCTCCATCGACTCAGCAGAGTCTATCGACCATCAAAACGGAGGACTTTTAGCTCAATAGCCAAATGCCGCTCGAATTGATCAGGAGGCGGTTTCGTCCGCAGCGACCGTTGGAACGACCCAAACTTTGACGCTCGCATCGACTTCGCTATGAAGATGTACTTTAACGGTGTAGAGCCCAAGTTCCTTCAGAGGCCCCTCAAGTCGGATCTGATCCTGAGCCAAGGTAAAGCCGGCGGCTTTCAATCCGTCGACGATTTCGTGGGCACCGACAGAACCATATAGATGGCCTTCGTCATTCGCATTTGCCTCGATCGTAATCGACTGCTTGCCAAGTTCATCTGCGAGACTGCGATACTCACTAAGCTTGGCTAGTTCAATCGCACGAAGCTTCTCACGGTGCTTTTCCACCATTCTCTTGTGGTGTTCGGTCGCTACCGTCGCGAGACCTTGAGGTAGGAGGTAGTTCAACGCGTAACCGCGACGAACTTCGACGATTTCACCCTGTTTGCCAAGGTTCTCCACATTGTGGATTAGCAGCAATTGGATGCCGCCATTTTGGCCCTGTGGCAAACGCTTGAACATTTGGGACGACTTTCGTCGTTTCACTGGTGCTGTCATCAGATCGCTCGAAAAGGTTATTTCTACTACGTGTTTCTATTTGATTTTGCTTTAAACAATTGAATGGCGATTCATAGCCAATCTCTCGTTTAGACCGACAGCCCTATTTCTTGGAGCCTGCCTGCCCTTACTGTTGTCTATGTTCTCAAAACGGAATATCAGGATCGTCGTATCCCGCTCCACTCCCGGTGGGTTGGGCGTCACCTCGGCCAGCAGGTACTGCATCGCTTGACTCACGATATCCCCCAGACGCCGCGGAATCGGATTGCGGAGGACGACCACCGCCGCCACCGCTTACCCCCCCCAACATCTGCATTCTCTCACAAATGACTCGAAGTTTGCTTCGCTTCTGTCCATCGGTCTCCCAAGTGTCGAGCTTCAACCGACCCTCGATCAAAATGGGAGCACCCTTCGAGAGGTACTCACTGGCTACTTCAGCAGTTCGCCCCCAAAGTGTGACATCAACAAAGGTGACCTCATCGACCCACTCGCCGTTGCTGTTCTTTCGGCGGTCATTCACTGCCATTCCAATATCGGTCACACCAGTACCACCTGGTGTGTACTTCAACTCGATATCTCGAGTTAAGTTTCCGACAAGAATGACTCTGTTGAAACTCGCCATTAGTTCTCTCAGCTATCCGACTAAGTTCACAAGGAGGTGCGAGCCACGCCTCGGTCCTTTAGACCTTAGCAGTAGCTTCTTCTTTTTCCTCGGAGTCCGCCTGCGAAGACATCACGATGTTCTCACCACGGGCATTAGCCAGAATCGGCTCAACCAATCTTGGCTCGAGTTTGATCGTCATCTGACGCAGCACTGGTTCACAAAGAGCAAAAGCTCGGTCCAATTGGGTCAGACCAGCTCCCTCCATCGAGAAGTAGGTAAGCCAGTAGGTGCCTTTTTGATGCTTGTCGATTGGGTAAGCAAGCTTTTGCTCCATCCACAAACGATTCACCAAAACCTCACCACCTGCTTGCTCAACCAAATCAGCAATGGTCTTGGCTGCTCCACCAGGATCACGGGCGTACTGGTTGCTATCAAGAATTAGAAGCGTTTCGTAAGTATTTTTAGCCACGATTGACTGGTCTCTCTGTTTCGAAATGTTTGTTTCTAAGTTTTATTCATCTCTCGACCTGCAATCAACGGCCGAAATCTGATTTCACAGCGAATCGCCGCGAAACAGTTGCAATGCAACCGGTTTTTTGCCCGAGGCAAGACTGAGCCGTACTAGTGCTCAACATCCTGATCCTCGAAAACCCTCACTCTCCTGAGCTTTTGGACTGACCGTTGTAATGATTCATCACATAGTCTGGTCCGTGCAAACTCCAATCCATTACAGCTTTCGCTGCCTGTTCCGTCGCGAACTCCATCTCAGCCTGCTCCCCCTTGGAAAACTTCCCAAGGACATAATCTGCCGGATTCCATTCCGTAGGTGGGCGACCTATCCCGATGCGTAATCGAGCAACCTGATCGGTCCCCAGTAGTCTGATTACATCGGCAAGACCGTTCTGGCCTCCGGCCGAACCTGACCCGCGGAACCGAAGTCGACCGCTTGCCAAATTCATGTCATCACAGACAACAACGACATTTTCGGCTGATATTTTGTAGAAGTCACATGCCTCACGCACGCTTCTTCCGCTCGCATTCATGTAGGTCTGAGGCCATAGCATCAGCAGTTTCCCACCGACTGAGGCCTCCGCAAATTCACCCTGAAATCGAGTTTTGGATGGAGTTGCGCCCGCCAAAGCAGCGACCTTCTCGACAGCAACAAACCCGACATTATGCCGAGTCTGCTCGTACTTGCGTCCCGGATTACCAAGGCCAACGACTAATTTCATGTCATTTCCGCCGCTTCGGAACGATACGGTGCAAAGGGTCGACTAACCTTCTTCCTCCTCCGACTTGTCACCACCTTTAGCAATCACTTCAGGTTCGGTAGGACCGTCGGATACCTCAACGGACTTCGATCCTTTTGGCTCCTCTACGTGTGCCACCATGGAATCCGCTGGCGTCACCAACTCCACGCCCTCTGGCAAATCTAAGTCACCCGCAGTGAGGCTTCCGCCAACATGGAGATCACCCACACTCAAAACCGCTTCCTCTGGGATCGCTCCAGCGGAACAACGAACTTGAACTTCGTGTAAGTTTTCAAGCAACATTCCGCCTTCTCGGACTCCCGGAGCATCACCTTGGAGTCTAACCGGAACGGTTACTTCAACCGATTCTTTCAGGTTCACTCGCAGTAAATCCAGGTGCAAAACTTCAATTCCGAGCGGATCAAATTGCACATCACGAACCAGAGCAGTGTCCTGAACATCACCCGCCAAAGTGACGGTTTTGCTGTGATGACGCAGCAATGCCTTCACGTCTCTCTCTGAGATGGACAGATGGGTGGTATCCTGACCATGTCCGTAGAGAACAGCGGGCACACGCCCCGAATTCCTCAATCGACGTGAAGCGGTCGTCCCAATTTGATCGCGACTTTCGACATTAAGCACTTCGGCCATCAGAACTTCACCTTACCGAGACTACGCTCTTTAAATCTTGTTTTGTGACTAAAAAAACCTAAACCGGCGCACCTAAGGCAGCTCGGTCGAAGCGGGTAAGTATGGCGGAAGCGCGGCGTTCCGCAAGCCCAAAGCCAATATCGAAATCACAACTCAATCTAGTTTTTGACCGCAAGGATCAGACCTCACCCTAAACCCCACGACAGACCCCCCGCAAGGGGAAGAACAAGACAGGGAAACCAATCGCCCAAGCCTGCCCATCAAAAGCCTCATGCATCCATTACAACGACAGGTTGGTACACTGGGTGACCTGCGGTTCAAGCAACGAAACCGAGTTTCAGCTCAACCTCAGCCCCGCCTAGATAATCTTCGCTCTCAATTAGCCACTCATATGCGAACTAAACCTCGGCTGAACACGCACCTATCACTCGCAAGTCAAAAACCGAGAACTCCTGCATTTGCCGCACCTGAACAGGTCGCCGAAATGTCTCAAAGCAAAGCGTCCCGGAGTCAAACGCCCCCCAGCATGGGCAAGAAGCAAACAACGCAAACACACACCGAATCCAAGCTACCCAGCCTTTGGCTCGCGGGGATCTGCCTTTATTGCGGCCTTCTCCAACAGGCCAAAGCAAGCGAAACAGGCAAAGAGCTTTACCAAAAGCAATGCTCCCAATGCCATGGAATACGTGGCGAAGGTGTCTCAGGTAAGTACGACGATCCATTCTCTGCCGACTTAAGCCAAGAAGAGCTGACAGAGGTCATCGCTGCCACCATGCCCGAGGGCGACCCGGAAGCATGCCAAGGGGCGGACGCCGAAAAGGTAGCAAGCTTCATTCTCGACAACCTTTTGGCAGATCTAGCCAAAGAGATTCAAGCCTCAACACGACCAACACTCTCTCGCCTTACCGGAGAACAACTCCGTCAAAGCCTTGCTGATCTCTACGGGCACTTCCAAAGCAACCCCTGGACCCAAAATGAACGGGGCGTGGCCGCTAGCTACTACGAGGACAGGAGATCGTCCAAGGACAAGCTCAAACTGGAACGAACCGACCCCACTATCAATTTTGATTTTGGCAAAGAAGGCCCGGTCGATGGAGTTCCCAAAGAAGAGTTTTTCATCCAGTGGTCGGGCTCTCTGAAAGTGGACCACTCAGGCCGCTATGAAATCATCCTGAGGAGCAGCCTCTCATGCATGATGAAGTTTGGCGCTTCCGATCGGGTGCTCGTCAATAATCATGTCCAATCAGCAGGCAAAGAAGAATTCCGCCGTACGCTTTTTTTGACGGCAGGACGCGCCTACCCATTTTCCGTTGAGCTGATTCAGCGAAAACGCAAAACGGAGCAACCACCTGCGGTTGTGTCACTTTCTTGGATCCCGCCATCGGGTATCGAGGAAGTAATCCCATCTCAAAACCTCATCCCCAATCGATTACCTGCAACCTTTTCAGTCCAGACAAAATTACCTCCCGATGACCGAAGCTACGGTTACGAGAGAGGAACTTCAGTTAATCGACAGTGGGATGACTCGACCACGAAAGCAGCGATTGAATTTGCAGAAGTTGCGAAATCCGAACTCTTCCCTCAATATCGTCGATCACATAAAGGCATCCCCCGAGAGAATCGCGAAGACCTCAGGAGCTTCCTGCAAGAAACCTTGGAAACAGCACTGCGTGGTCCGCTTAGCGAGGAGAGCAAGTCTCTTTACATCGATCAACAACTCGCATCAGCGGAGGACGATGGAGAAGCGATCAAACGTTCGATTTTGTTTGCTCTCAAATCACCACGATTCCTCTACCCAACAATCGATTCAGATCGCTCCACTAGCCAACGTCGAGCCAATCGACTCGCATTGGTACTCTACGACTCACTTCCAGCAGATCCATGGCTCTCAAAACTCGTCGATGAAAACAAACTAGACACTCAAGCAGAAGCTCGGCAAGCAGCCACCAAAATGATGCGCGACTATCGTGCCCAAGCCAAAATCCGAAGCTTCATCTACCAATGGCTCGACTTGGGTGACCTCACCGAGATCACCAAAGACAGCCAACTGTACCCCGGCTTTGACTCAAGCCTTGTACAGCAACTCAAGGGTTCGCTTGATGCGATGATTGATCAAAACCTGAAAGATGGAGGAGACTTTAGGCAACTAATGCTCGCTGACTGGGTGATGACCACGCCTGATCTCCACCAATTTTATGGCGATGCTTGGGCACCCGAAATCACACACGTCTCTAAACCGAACAGCAATCCAGCCGAAAAAGAACCTAAAAACGAAAATGAACCTGAAGAGCTGAATGAAACCGAGGAAACCGATGCGTCATCAGAATCCACCGAGACAGCGGAACTCCCCCCCGACGCCGAGCAAGAACCGACTACAACGTCACCTGCAGC
>JAKMEW010000096.1 GCA_022425745.1 Rubripirellula sp. | reverse complement strand
GCAGGCATGGGGCCAACTGTTTTTGGCACCAACGGCCCAACCTTTCGCCAAATCACTTTCTCCCCCTACGGAGCCTAGAAATCGATGTCTGAAATGCGAACCGAGCGGGATTCCATGGGTACGGTCGAAGTCCCTGCAGATGCATACTACGGAGCGCAAACCCAGCGAGCGGTGGAGAATTTTCCGATCAGCGGTTGGTCTCTTCCCGGCACGATGATCTCCGCGATGGGGTTGGTGAAATACGCCTGTGGTGTGGCGAATCGCGATCTGGGCAAACTTACCGGTAGTGGCAAGCAGCCACTCAAGGATGAACAAGTTCAGGCACTGCTCGATGCTGCGTTGGAAGTTGCTGATGGCAAACTAGCCAATCAATTCCCCGTTGACGTCTTTCAGACCGGCAGCGGTACCAGCAGTAACATGAATATCAACGAAGTGATCAGCAATCGGGCGACGGAGATCGCAGGTGGTGATCGGATGAGCGAGCAGAAGTTGGTTCACCCCAATGATCATGTCAACATGGGGCAAAGCACCAATGACACCTTCCCTACCGCGATCCACGTCGCTGTTGCTGATACGATCGAACAATCCCTTTTGCCTGCACTTCGAAGAATGCATGCTGCTTTGGTTGAGAAAGCACAGCAGTGGGATCGAGTGATCAAGATCGGTCGCACGCACCTGATGGATGCAACGCCGTTGCGATTGGGACAGGAGTTTGGAGGCTTCGCAAGGCAGATCGAGTTGTCCATTGAGCGAGCAACCGCGGCTCGTGATGCCGTGCTGGAACTGCCCGTCGGCGGGACCGCAGTGGGTAGCGGAATCAACACACATCCCGAGTTTGGTGCACGAGTCGCAGCGGTTCTGGCGGAGAAAACCGGGCTCGGTTTCATTGAGGCGGTCAATCACTTCGAAGGTAATGCTCAGCGGGATGCTTTGGTGCAGTCGCACGGCTCGCTAAAAACGGTCGCTCAAACGTTATTTAATGTTGCCAATAACATTCGTTGGTTGGGTAGCGGGCCACGTTGTGGTTTCTATGAAGTGTCGCTGCCGAGTCGCCAACCCGGTAGTTCAATCATGCCCGGGAAGGTGAATCCTGTGATGTGTGAATCCATGATGCAGTTGACTGCTCGAGTCATCGGGAACGATACATGCATGACAGTCAGTGGAGCAGCTGGCGGGAATTTTCAATTGAATATCATGATGCCCGTGATGGCTCATACCGCTCTGGAGTCGATCCATCTACTCGCTTCCGGTGTCGAAGCGTTTATCGATTTTTGTCTCGATGGGATGGAAGCTAACGAGCAGGCGTGTGAAGCTGCTGTTGAGCAAAGCCTATCGATGTGTACCAGTCTCAATCCTTTGATCGGCTATGAGATGGCAGCCAAGTTGGCAAAAGAGGCGTTTACAACCGGGCAGACGATTCGTGAATTATGTCTCGAGAAAGAGATCCTACCAGAGGAGACGCTAACCAAGGCACTTGATCCTTGGAGTATGACCGAGCCTCAAGAGTAAATCTCCGAGCCGAACGGGGCCCAACTATCGGCTGATACCGGTCTACTCGCTTAGCGGTCTACTCACCTACGGGTCTACTCGCTCGTAAACGCTACTCTTTCACACCGGCAAGGACTCCGCAGTGAACTAGCGTTTCTCGGATTCTCTGCGGTTTAAGGCCCGATTCGGTAAGCCAATCGCGATACTCTGCCGCGCTGTACGCTCTGCCCTCGGTCAGAGAAAAGAGTGATGCGGAATAAAGAGCAATCGGCAGCGGGCCGTCCATTTTATCGTTCAAGAAGACATCGTGGATGATTAGCTGTCCACCAGTTTTTAACACTTCCGAAGCTTTCGCAACGAGCAATCGGCATTCCGGTTCATCCCAGTCGTGCAAGATGTTCGACAGCAGCACCACATCGTACCCGTCACCGCTCACGTCGGTACCTGAAGGTGGCGCAGCGGCCGCCGATGCATCACTGCTTTGCCGGTGGTTGTTTGATGGGTGGATCGAGTCGGCGAACATATCGCCTTCCTGAAAGATGACTCGGTCTGCAATGTTGTGCTGCTCTGCCATTTCTTCCGCGACCCGCAGAACCTCGGGGCGATCAAGGATGGTGGCTCGTGCGTCACGATGTTTTTGCAGTAGCGCATAAGCATAGATACCTGTGCCTCCGCCCAAGTCCAAAATGTTGGCGTCGGCGGGGAGATCAACCGCTTTGGCAAAACTTGGCGCGACGTTCTTGGCACGGCCCGAGAGAGATAGCGTCAGGTGTCGTGCCGAATCAGCGGCTTCCATCGCTGATTTGATACCGTCACGGTAGATGAAAGCTGCACCGTCACCTTGCGGATCGAGTGGCTTGTTGGTTCGCAGTAACTCAACCATTCCTAAAACCCCAGGCGAACTTGCTGCGAGGCCAATGTAATTGCCAACATCGTAGCGACCGCCAGGGATCAAATGGTTGTTGGCTAGTTCGGTGGCCGCGAGGTGCTCGCCGCAATTTTCGAGAAGCCCCATCGCGCGTAAGGCGGTGAAAAGCACGACCGCCGGTCTCCTCTGGAGCCCGAGTTTTTCAGCCAGTTCGCTCTCGGTGAATGTGCCTCGACTGAGTTGACCGAACAGATCAAAGTGTGCGACGGCAGCGGTCAACAGTTCAGTCGCGTGACAACCTCGAAAGTATTCAAAAATCTTGGTCGGATCGGTCGGCGGTGGCGTGATTGCATTGAGAGGTAATGGTTCCATTTTTTTGTTCTTGTCTTGGGGCTGGGACGTGCTTGTTTACTTGTTGACTGTCTTCTCATTGGAGTCCGGCTAAAAGTGTCCTGAACCCTTTTATCCTGCGACCTTGCGTCTTGTAACCTGACGTCTTGAGCACATGTGTCTTGTGCCCTTGCCGGTTGGTCTGTGAATTGTCTATCACTCCGTTAAGTTTAGTTTGACTCAGATTATGCGTGTTGGGGACTGGGAATGGATACGCGAGTGATTGACGTGGTTCGCTGGGATGGTAGCGACGTTGGGACTGCAGAGGTCGTTACGATGGAAGTCTCTTTAGGCGAGATCGAGGATCGTTTGATCTCTAAAACCGAAGAGACATTACCGGCGGGGCGTGCACGTGGGCTTCACTTGGCGGAGGATCACCCTGAGCATGGGGCGGTGACTTACTTGCAAGAGATTTTAGAAGGTGAGTTTTTCGTTTACGTTGGCCCGTCAACCAATCTTCAAGAGCATGTTTATCGTGCGGGGGATTGGGTAGGTTTCATTGACAATCGAGGCCTTGGTCACGCGTCTCGAGTCGGGGAGACAGGTTGTACCCGCCGCTTTCATTTTCTGAAGGGACAGATTGGTACTGCGTGAGTCTTGTCGCTCTGCACCGTTTAGTCTCACACAAGGTGTGAGCAGGCAGCACGCTTGAGCAGGCAGCACGCTTGAGCGGGAAGCAAGATACAGCAGCAATGGGATTCAATCGCTTCGATACCAAAAACATGAAAAGCGGCTCCGCCGTTCACCGAGAACAGTGGAGCCGCATTTTGTTGCTTCGTCTGGGTTCGACTGGCTTTACATGCCAAGATCACCAAAAAGCGGTGTGCTGAGGTAACGCTCACCCAAGCTGCACATGATGGTTACAATTCGCTTGCCCTTCATTTCAGGTCTTGCGGCGAGTTGTGCTGCGGCCCACATGTTCGCACCGCTGCTAATGCCAGCCACAATGCCTTCTTCCTTGGCCAATTTTCGGCCCCACTCAAAGGCATCCTCATCATCAACTTGAATCACACCGTCAATGATCGATGTGTCGAGGTTACCCGGAATGAAACCAGCTCCGATGCCTTGGATTCGATGCTTGCCGGGGTCACCACCACTGATCACGGGTGAGGGTTTGGGTTCGACTGCAAACGCTTTGAAGTCGGGATTCTGCTTTTTGAGAAAACGTGTGACTCCGCTGATGGTGCCACCGGTGCCGACACCCGCGACGATCGCATCAATGTTTTGGCCGCTGTCTTCCCAGATTTCTGGGCCCGTGGTCGCTTCGTGAATCGCAGGGTTGGCTGGGTTTTCAAATTGCTGCGGCATGAAGGCGTTTTCGGTGGAGGTCGCCAAGTCGTGGGCTCGGTTGATCGCTCCCTTCATGCCTTCGCCTGCTGGAGTCAAAACAAGATTAGCTCCCATGGCTCGCAGGAGAGTTCGACGTTCAACGGACATCGATTCCGGCATGGTCAAAGTCAGTTTGTAGCCTTTGGCGGCACAAACAAAAGCCAATGCGATACCGGTGTTTCCGCTGGTTGGCTCAATGATGTGGGTGTCTTGGTTGATTTTGCCGTCTCGTTCGCCGGCCTCAATCATGGCGACCCCGATTCGGTCTTTGACACTATTGAGTGGTTGAAAGAACTCGCACTTGGCAAAGATCGTGGCTCCGCCCTCCGGGGCTAGGCGATTGATTTGAACCATCGGCGTATCGCCGATTGCCTGAGACGCGTCTCCGTAGGTTCGTTGGCGGGGCATGAAGATCCTCTAATGGTAGTATGAAATCGGATAGGTGGACGATACTTTCCACAATTTACACGATCGGAATCAAGCGTGTTTCTGATCGTTTGTGCTGCGGCACCCATGATGCAACGTTGCGAGGTCGCATTGTGGTTATTGCACGCTCCATGTGTCACCAGCGTTGAAGAGTTGATTCAGGTCGCCACGGCCCTTCTTTTCTGTCGCCGATTCAACCTGCTGATTGATTTGATCATCATAAGTCGGAATGCCACCGACGGCTCGCAGGACTCCGATCGGCTCCGGCATGGTTGGGTAGCTCATGCGAGCAAGCATCATTTGAATCGATGGGTTTGGATCGGTCTCGTCGTGGATCAGAAGGTCATCAGCGGGTACATCGCTTGTCTCAACGACTTCAAGATGCGTGCCCACCAATCGGATGCCTTTGGTGCCGTTGGCGAATGTTAATGGTTTTCCATTTTCAAGCTCGATGACATTTTCGGCACGTTGTTTCTTTTCCTGTGCGTAGGCCATCGCGCCATCGTTGAACACATTGCAGTTCTGGTAAACCTCGACCAAAGATGTGCCTTTGTGCTCTGCAGCACGTTTCAGGGTTTCACCGAGATGTTTTACGTGAGCATCCAAGCTACGAGCAACAAACGTCGCTTCGGCTGCCAATGCCACCGATAGAGGTTGCAGGGGATGGTCAATCGACCCCATTGGCGTACTTTTGGTTACTTGTCCTTCCACGCTTGTTGGGCTGTATTGTCCCTTCGTTAGACCGTAGATTCGGTTGTTGAAAAGGACGATGTTGATATCGAGATTTCGGCGAAGCACATGAATGAAATGATTACCACCGATCGACAATGCATCCCCGTCACCGGTGATTACCCAAACCATGAGATCGGGGCGGGTTGATTTAAGGCCAGTTGCAAAGGCGGGGGCACGGCCATGGATGCTGTGCATTCCGTAGGTGTTCATGTAGTACGGAAACCGACTGCTGCAACCGATGCCGCTGATGAAAACAGTTTTCTCTCGGGGAACACCAAGGTCGGGGAGCACCTTCTTCATCTGCGCGAGAATGGAGTAGTCGCCGCATCCGGGGCACCAGCGTACATCTTGATCCGAAGCGAAATCCGAGGCCTTAAGGACTGGTAGCGTCATCTGCGTGGTTGCCGTCTAGTTAGCAAGGTTTGAGTGTTGGATTTTCTGTCTCCGTAACGCACCGTTTGGGCGTTACAGTAATTGGTCGATCGATTCGGTAAGTTCTGAAACCGTGAAAGGTTTTCCTTGAACCTTGTTGATCCCTTGGCAATCAACCAAGAACTTAGACCGCAGGAGCATTCTCAGTTGGCCTTGGTTCAGTTCCGCCACCGCAACTTTCTTGAAGTTGCTAAGTAATTGCCCGATGTTCGCGGGCATGGGGTTGATGTAACGGAGGTGGAGATGACTCACTGCATGACCCTGATCGCGACATCTCTTAACCGCTGTGTGGCAAGCTCCGTAGGTGCCGCCCCAGGAGACCAAGAGAAGATCACCGGTTTGGTCACCGAACACTTCTTGTTCAGGAATTCGCTCGGCAATCTTCGTGACCTTGTTGGACCGAGTGTCTGTCATGTGCTGATGATTGGCCGGATCGTAGCTGACATTACCCGTTCCGTCCTCTTTTTCGAGACCACCCACGCGGTGCATCAAGCCAGGGGTACCGGGGATTGCCCACGGCCTGGCGAGGTTTTCGTCACGAGCATAGGGGAGAAATGGTTCCTCTGGATCGGTGCCTTCGGGGTGTCGAATTTCGATTTTCGGAAGTTTGTCGAAACTCGGGATTTTCCAAGGTTCACTACCATTGGCGATGTAACCGTCGGAAAGAATCATCACCGGTACCATACACTCGGTTGCAATCCGCCATGCTTCGATCGCGACGTCAAAGCAATCACCGGGTGACTGCGGTGCTAGGACTGGGATAGGAGATTCTCCATTACGACCAAACATTGCCTGCAGTAGATCGCTTTGCTCGGTTTTGGTGGGAAGCCCAGTGCTGGGGCCTCCACGTTGAACATTGATGATGATCATCGGGAGTTCGAGGATCATGCCAAGACCCATCGCCTCGGCTTTGAGTGCGATTCCCGGGCCGCTGCTGGCGGTGACCGCCATTCCGCCGCCAAAAGCTGCGCCGATGGTGGAGCAAACTGCCGCAATTTCATCCTCAGCCTGAAAGGTGCGAACGCCAAAGTTTTTGTACTTGGTCAGTTCATGCAGGATGTCACTGGCAGGGGTAATAGGGTAGGTTCCGTAGAAGAGATCCTTTTCGCTAAGCTGTGATGCGGTGATCAGACCCCACGCCAAGGCTTGGTTGCCCATGATGTTTCGGTAGGTGCCCGGGGTCAGTTCAGCCGCTTCCACTTGGTAGCTCTCGCCGAATGCCTCGGTTGTCTCGCCGTAAGCCCATCCCGCACGTAACGCGGCTTCGTTGGCAGCAGCAACCTCGGGTTTCTTTCCAAATTTGTCACGAATGAACCGAAGTGTTGGATCGAGTGACCTTCCGAACAGCCAGTAAACCAAACCCATGGCGAAGAAGTTTTTACAGCGATCGGCAATCTTGACGCCGAGACCGAATTCGGAGACCGCGTCGCGGGTTAACTGCGTCATCGGAACCTTGATCAGTCGATAGGTTTCTTCGATGACATTGGCATCAAGCGGGTTCGATTCAACCTTCGCCAACTTGAATTCTTTCTCATTAAAGCCGTCTTCATTGGCGATCAAAATACCGCCTTTACGAAGGTCACCTAGGTTGGTGACCATGGCGGCGGGATTCATCACCACGAGAGCGTCAAGGACATCGCCCGGCGTGAATATCTCTTCACTCGCAAATTGCACCTGAAATCCGGAAACACCTGCTCGAGTCCCACGCGGTGCCCGGATTTCTGCTGGGAAATCAGGGAAGGTGGCCACGTCATTTCCAGCCAGAGCACTGGTGTTGGTCAACTGCGTGCCCAGAAGTTGCATCCCGTCTCCCGAGTCACCCGCGAGGCGAACGGTGATGCCTGATACCGAACGAACGGCTTTTGAAGTGGTTGCTTCCATGTGAAGATTATTGTGCCTCGACTTCGATTTAGGTCGAGAGTCGACAAGCGAGACGTGGTTGGTTTGCTGATTCACGCGGATCAACAGAATCCATCAGTCTATAAATCTGAGACATTCTCGTAACGGTCACTACCACCGGTTTACCCAAAAATATCGACGAAAAATCACGATTTGAATCGTTTTGGGGCAGCAGGGGGTACGCGGGTCAGGGGCCGAGCAGGTTAGCCTGAGACCAAAGGCTCGGGTCGTCAGTCACCGGGTACTCTGGACCGAGGGTGAGACCCTGCCAGCCGAGCTCTCGGTCAATCACCGCGTAGTAGATAGCTACACGCGGTTGTTCCTCCGGGCTATAACCCGTCAAAGCCTCCCGCGGGATCCATGCTGAAATTTCGTACCCGTTGTGACGAAGGTTGGTTTTAAGCGGCAGATGCTTCGAATCCACAGCCCGAGGATGGCTTCTGGCGCGATTGATTGGGACCATCGCAGCGAGCGAACTCTCTCGCCTCGGGCCACCCCCAGAGGGCATCCATAAAAAGCGATGGCAATACTGTGTTGCGCGGTGAATACCCGGACTGCAACGTGTGTCGATCCAGAGATGAAAGCCGTCACTCTCGTCGAGTCGTGTTTCGCGACACCAAGGCGTTTGACGCTTTCCTTTGACAGAAACCTGAATCACCAGACCGTTCGGATTCCACCCAAGGCGAATGTCAGAAAAAATCTGTCGATCAGAGAATTCAGCAAAGCACGGAACCTGGTAGATCTCCGGTAGCTGAACTCCCTTGCTCTCCCACTTTCCATCCCAATGTCTCAGCGGGATTTCCATTTGGAAAAGGAGAGCCGGATCAATGAACGGATTCGGCATCTATCGGCTTCCCTTCTCAAATTAAACGATTCCCACTCAAATCTTTGCCAAGTAGCGAAGACTCTATCCATACCAGAACCGCTAAGCAAGTCACCACAGCTATCGGTTGTTCGCATCCTGAGTGACGTGGTGCATGCGTGATTGTGGTGCATGCGTGATTGTGGTGCATGCATCATGATCGGATTAGCACGGAGACTTTTATCGTGTTAGATCGAAAGTTCCCGAATCACGTCGGCCCTCAAAGGTGGCCTGGAATCGATCTTCACTGACCGTCGCCTGCATCCGATAGGTTCCGAGAAAGGGTAGTTTCTGACGGGAACTTAGATGTTCCACCGTTTCATCTTCACCCGTCGATGGATTGTCCATTCGCTCCAGTTTGGTCGGGTAGATGAACGGGATCACCTTGAAGAATCGCCCCGTAAAAACCGCCCGGTATTGGTCTTCATCCACTTGACGGATTCTCGCTCGCAACGGGCCATGATGGCCCGTTGACTCACTGCGCCATTCTCCTCGCCACTTACCGACCGTCGATTCTGCCGAGCCGTGCTGCGCTGTGAGTGCGTTGACGCCACCGATCAAGAGTGTGACGAAGGTCATCCGCGCGAGTTGGCTAAGTACGGAGTTTTGTCGGAGAGTCGAGATCTGATACATATTTTGTTCTTGGGGGGAGTGCGAGTGATACGAAATCCACCCCTATCTTATTCATCGAGACCAAAGTTTTCGAACGCTATCGTCATCGTATCAAGAAATATCGAGCTACAAAAAAACTGGGGCTCGCTTGAACCCCAGTTGGTGTGATTGCATTTTGTTCGCTTAGTCAATGACTACCTGCGATAGCGAGGGCTGCATTGGGTGCGGCTTCGTGAGCGGAGGTAGTTGGAGGGACGGTGGCTGCGGTAGTGGTGATGATGCAAGCTGCCCGAGCGTATGCTTGGTCTGAAATAGAAACCGCTAGGACGCTGGATTCCTACCGAACCGAAGAAGCTACTTCGGCCTGTATTGCAGGCTCTTGCGTGGTTGCCAAAGCTGATGCTGATTCCGCCCCATGATGGGACCACCCGAACGTCCGCTTTGGCTTCTTGTGACCCTGAAGCGAATACCGAGCCTAAAATGAGTGCTGGTGCAAGGATCCATCTTTTCGTCGTGAACATCGTTTCTTCTCTCCTTCAAACAGAACCTGGGAGGACTGATTGATGCTTTCTCCGAAACCACTTTCGGGCGAACAATCAATCGTCTGATTGAAGGGACGTTGGAAGCGAAGCGTGTGCCAAAGAGTTAAACATGAGAGAAAAAATCATTCTCTGAGCCAATTTTTCTGCGTTTTTTGTAGATTTAACCTCAAGAGATCCGAAGCATGCGTCCTGTCTTGAGAAAGCCGCTCAACCCTCAGTGTCATCGTTTCGAGACACCACGGCGGGTAACGTATCGATGTGACGACACTCCAGTGGCCCGTCACTTAAGGATGGCCCGCCACTTCTATCGGCTAAACGTATCAACGCAGTGCGTCACACTTGCCGACGAAGTGCTTCTCACTTGACGATGTCTTTCATTTTTGGCTCGAGGTAGGTCACCGTCGAGTGCATGCTTGCAAGGTTCCCGTAATCTTCCTCGGGAATCTGAACGCGATGACGCTTGCGTAGTTCCATGACGATATCGAGGAAGTCCATGCTGTCGAGTTCTAACTGATCTCGAAAAGCTTTCTCGTCATCAAGGTTATCCAAATCTTCGTCTGGTGAAATGTCTTCGAGGATATCGAGGATTTCATCGCGAATTTCTGCTGGCGTCATCGAATCGATTTCTCCAATGATTCAATTAAATCGGAATCAGGTCGTCTATGAATAAGTAGGTTGGTTCGTCACGAAGGGGGGTTAGAACCTGCTGATGATCACCACCGAGTTAATCCCCAGCATACCGAAGGAATTGTTGAGAATGTAATCAACTCTCTTGCTTTCCTGCGGATCATTGATGACGAGACCTTCAAGATGGCAGTCGGGATCGACCTGATCCACGTTGATCGTGGGGTGAACCGTTTTGTCTTTGAATGAAGGTAGGTTACCGGCAAGTTCGAGTGATCCTGCGGCTCCCATCGCGTGACCAATGTAGCTTTTTGTATTGTTAATGCGAGTGTGTTGCGATTGTCCGAAAATATTCCTCAGTGCAATGCACTCTTGGGAGTCTCCGCTGCTGGTACCCGTTGCATGAGTGCTGACGATATCGATCTGGTCGGCTTGCAGGCCGGCACGATCAAGAGCCATGCGGATGCACTCTGCTTGACGCTCGGGATTCGGCAAAACAAAGTCGGTCGCATCGGTGTTGATCGCATAACCAACCAGCTCGCCGTAGATTTCTGCTCCGCGCACTTTTGCATCCGAGAGACGCTCTAGCGTGTACAGGCAGCCGCCCTCGGCAACCACAATTCCATTTCGATCAACATCAAAGGGACGCGAGGCCTTCTCGGGGGTTTCGTGCGTGGCCAAGGCATTCTGGCTATTGAAGCTGGCAAAAATTCCGAAGGTATGGATGCTCTCACTGGTTCCACCGGCGATGGCAAGATCGCACTCGCCCAGTCGCAACATCTGGGCTCCTTGGATGATTCCAGCATTGCCCGCCGCACAGGCGGCACCAATGGTGTAGTGAGGGCCTGTAATGCCCATGTTCAGAGCGATTTCACCGGCCGGGTTGTTGGCGACTGTTCTGGGATTGTGATGGTGAGACCAGCAGCTTGTGTCGTAATCAAAACCTTTGATCACGTGGATTTCGTTTTCCGTCTCCACGTTCCCGTGTTCGGTCACGCCGACGTAGATTCCAACACGTGATTTATTCGTGTTTTCCCAGTCGATCCCTGAATGCTTAATCGCTTCATTGGCACAGTAGACCCCAACGCTGCCGGCACGAGTGCCTCGGCGTAAGTCTTTGCGAGTTTGGTATCGCGTTTGTTCAAAGTCGCAGATACCCGCAAGCGTTTTGCCGAAGTATCGAATCTCATATGGCTTCACACCGCTGCGTTTCTCAAGCAACGCTTGTCGGTAGCTGTCCCAATCATTTCCGTTGGGAGAGGTAAGTCCCAGACCGGTGATGACGATTCGCTGTTCGTCAGGGAGTTCGGCGGCACGATTGGGGGCGATCACGTTAGGCAGTTCATTAGTAAACGAAGAACCAGTCCGCGAGAAGTTCTCACGGCGTCAAGCAAAAATCGGCTCGGAAACATACCGGTCCCCGAACGGCAAAAGGCTACCAGCGGAGTCGGTTAATGACAACGCCCGCCCTATTATCAGACCGACAAATCCCACTGAAACCCACATGCGAAACGTGTTTTAGCCCACCAGATCGTTAAAAATTGTTGCAATCAACTCTTTGCGTGCCTTCGCAGGGCGGTTTTTGCAGGATTTGAGTCCCGGTTTTAAAGATCACAGAGGTGCTTTACCCCTCGTTCCACGCCTCGCGGAGCCGTGCGAGGCCATCGCTCATCGAGATTCTGACGCGATAGCCGAGGCGTTCTTTGGCAGCAGAAATGTCAAAGTAGTGGTCTTTGGCAAGCTGTGCGGCGACAAACCGCGTCATCGGCGGCTCGCTTCGTTTTCCCAGAATCGCGTATGTGAGTTCTAGTGTGGAACCAATGAGGTACGCCAGAGGGTAAGAAATCGCCTTTCTGGGTTCAGGTGCACCACCGATCTCGCAAATCTCTCGAATCCAATCCCAACAGTTCACTGCCTCGTCTTGCGCAATGAAATAGGCCCGTCCCCCGGAGTGTTCTGGAGATTTTTCCAGCGAGTCGATGGCATCCAAATGAGCACCTGCGGCATTGATAACGTGGACAGTATCCACGAGATTGGTTCCATCGCCCACGATTCGTAATCGACCTTGCCTCGAGCGGAGCAAGATTCGCGGTAGGATGTGCGGGTCGTCCTCGCCCCAAACCAGGTGTGGTCGAAGGGCGACAGTTCTTAGTCCGTCAAGGCGATGCGAGTTTAGCACCGTTTGTTCAGCGATCGCCTTGGTGCGAGGATAATGACAGAGCCATTTCTTTGGGTAAGGTTCACTTTCATCCACGCCTCGTTGATGTTCACCATCAAAGGTCACACTAGGACTACTGGTGAACACCAAGTTTCTAGCTTGGGCGGTCTGGCAGGCTCTGATCACGTTTTCGGTAGCGAGAATGTTGTTTCGCTCAAAGTAATTTTTGGATCCCCATACTCCCGCCACCGCTGCCGTGTGGACGACCGTCTCCACGCCGTTGACCGCTTGGTTAACGAATGATGCGTCGGTTAGGTCACCGCGACGGTGTTCCATTCCCCACTCGATCAGTTCCGGATATTCCCCTCGCGAGATACCAAAGACCTGCTCGCCTCGATCAATCAGTTGTCGGACGATCTCACGTCCCAAGAATCCGCCGCAACCGGTGACAAGCACTCGCATCGAAACCTCTCTATGGAACTTTTGTCAGTGGAGCACTCAAGTGGTGAAAATCTCGGTCTTTGCTACGAGTTTTACCCGTAAATGGCATCGACTCATACAGGAGGCAGATTCCTGTGGTATTTTCACGGGCACTGCAAGACGCAAAAGGTGATGAGTTTTTGCGAACTTGATAATCTCTTTCCTTTTGATCTGACAACTAAAAGAATGATCCGTTCGCTCGGACCGCCAGAGTCATGTTATTTTTGGGTAGAAGGTAATCGGAATGTCAAATGATGTCGGTACCAGCAGAACCGTTTCGTGTACCGCTTGCGGTGCTCAGGTCGCGATCCCCGCGTCAATCGTCCAGGTTCGTTGCGCCGCATGTGGAGGCGTTTTTACGCCAACCGCTCCGGTAAAGAGACCTGCCAATCAAACGCAACCTGCAGA
>JAKMEW010000090.1 GCA_022425745.1 Rubripirellula sp. | reverse complement strand
CTGCAATTCTAATTCTCGAATCTTCTCAATCAACTTCTCTAGAGATGCTTTTCGCTGCTCTGCGGGTGATTCGGTAAACACTTTGCTAGGCAGCAAAAATCCTCGTGCCGGATGTCTATCGACGCCGTTCAACCCCAACTCGTCCAGCGGAAAGTTCAGTAGCATCCCAATGACGATCATCGATAGATCGCCGAGCTGCGTCAGGGTCGGATCATCGGTAATCACTGGTGCCCCAACGACACGTGTGTCATTTAAAAATGGTTCAACGATCGCAACCTGCTGTGGTCCACCAAATTTTGAAATCGCTTGAAACGCGGTGGCAACGGTGTCGACGGAATCCACGTCTTCAACGGTGGAGATCGCCAAAGGAAGGGAAGCGGACAAGTCCATCTCCATGCCGAGCAGCAACACCTCTTCACGATTTGATTCACTTGCGCGAAGAAGCCAACGGTTCATCAAAGCGGTGAACGGTCCCGACAGATTGTTGTCTCGACGAACCTCCGTAACCAAGCGTCGTTGGCAGAGTCTTAAGATTGACTGCTCATGTGCTGCCGGCAACGGCACATCTGGGTCGAGTGCCAGGAGTAACAAGGAGAAGATGTCACTGCGGTTTGGTTCATCACGGATGGTGTTTAGTTTCGGCAAGATGGTTGCCAAGGTCTTCTCGAGAGCGATTGCCCGATCTCTCGTCGTTCCCTCCATCGATTCTCCCAGATAGGGATGCTGCTGCATGATCTCCACAAAGAGTTCTCGGATTGTCGCTGAGTTGCCTAGAAACCGCTGGATCACCGGCCAACCCTTGAATTGCACCTCCTGCCCCGCGAGAAAAGCTTGAATGCGAGCCTGCATGTCGCCATCGGCTAATTGCTTGATCACCTCTTGAATCCGCAATCGGGTCTCAGCATCACTAGAGGATTTCATTACACGTTGCATTTCAGGAATCGCTTTCTTTCCGAGTTCCATCAATGCTGCGGCAGCCCGTTCGCGCTGAGCAAACTCGGACCCGCTTAAATCTTCAACGGCATTTGATATCAGCTCAAACTCTTGTTCGGTCAACTGCACGACCGTTTCCACTTCGGACGCTGACTCGGTAAACGATTCGCTCGACTGACTCCCATCGCTAGATTCTGCCGAACTCGACTCTGATTGAGCATCCAGACCGCTTTGAACCACCTGCGCGTATCCCTCTATGGACATCCCCTGCAACAGAAGTGACATGAACAGAGCAGCAGCCAGCAGGGAGAAATCACGAGGGGGTCGTGCAAAAGAGGGGCGGATAAATCCTTGCGAGGCGACGATTACCACATTATTCACCATGAAAATCGCATCGCCAAAAGAGAGCGGACTGGGTTTGCTACGGCACAAAGATTGTAGCGAAATCGGCTAGTAGCGTGAACTTGCCGCAAAACGTCTGAAACGAGCGGCGTAATGCCTGATGCCATCGGATGGCAGCTTTTCCCGGAAAGGCTAGTTATCGCAGCGTGTGAAAATGAACCAATTCCAACGGTTTGGCGGCATAAAGGCAGATAAGTTGCGCAGGCTCGACAACGATCGGTTGCTGAAAGGATCAACGGAGGCTAGTCTTTACTGCGACGCTGGCGTTCGGATCGCCACGACGCGTCCCAAGTAGGGATTTGCGGCCGCTTGCAGCCTTCATCTGCTAAAGAGCCATGAGCACAGATAAACCAACGAATAATGAGTCAGACGGTGCATCGAACACCGTAGCGAACACTTCTCGAAGCCTTGTTGATCTACCGGAAACCGCTGGTTTTTCCACTCAGGGTGTGCATGCGGGCGAGCGTCGGCAAAAGGCGGAAGGTGCGATTGCCACGCCGATTTTCACGGCCTCAACTTTCACCTTTGAGTCAACGGAGTCTTTACTCCGCTTTGTTGATGGCCACGAACAGAGGGAGGAATACGGCCGCTACGGAACTCCTAATGAACGGAGTGTCGAGGCGAAGTTAGCCGCACTCGAGGGAGCTGAGGATGCGATCATCTACAGTTCGGGGATGGCAGCCATTGTCGGAGTATTGATGACCCGACTCAATCAGGGCGACGAGATCGTCTTTTTTGATCAGTGTTATCATCGGAGTCGCGAATTCTGTGCGAAACATCTTTCCCGCTTCGGTGTGGTCACTCGCCAAGTAAAAACTGGTGATTTTGAAGCGATGGAACAGGCGATCAACTCGAAGACCAAAATGCTGGTCAGCGAATCGCCAACCAACCCCCATCTTACCGCCGTTGATCTCGAGAAATTCGTCGCCCTCGGTAGAAAACACCAAGTTGAAACGCTCATCGATGCCACGCTTGCGACACCGTACAACCTGCGACCCATTGAATACGGCGTTGATCTCGTTTTGCATTCAGCCACCAAATACCTCGGTGGGCATAACGACCTTCTGGCCGGTGTCATTTGCGGATCAAAGGATGCGTTGGAACCGATTCGCTCTTTGAGGGGAATCTTGGGAAGCGTTAATTCCTCTCACAACATGTACCTGCTCGAACGTGGCTTGAAGACGTTTGAGTTGAGGATGCAACGTCACAATGAGAACGGACAACGCATCGCTGAATTCCTCGATCAGCATCCACGTGTGGAACGCGTTTATTACCCTGGGATCGAATCCCACCCCACGCATCAGGTCGCAGCGACACAGATGCGTGGTTACGGAAGTCTTATCACTTTCACCGTCAAAGACGCTGATTGGCGGGAAACCTCACGCATCGTCGACGCAGCAAAAATACCGAGAATTGCACCGAGCCTAGGTGGGGTTGAATCACTGATCGAGCAACCACTCGTGATGAGCTACTACCACTGCACCCCCGAAGAACGAGAAGCGTTCGGTATCGCGGATAACATGATTCGGATGTCGGTAGGAATCGAAGATGGGGATGACCTAATTGAAGATCTCAGACAAGCGTTAGAGGCATAACAAACCGGTATGAGCAACCCATCCTCCGACACGCACGGCGATCAAGAACCATCATCCCAGAGTCGGTCTGCAGGCAGTGGCATTCCTTCTGGGCAGACGTTTCGTACGCGAGCCATTCATGTTGGAAACGAGCTCGACCCAGCAACAGGGGCTGTCGTCCCTCCGATTCATTTCGCGAGTACCTTCCGACAACCTGGGGCAGGGGAGTGGGGAACGTACGATTATTCACGAAGTGGAAATCCAACCCGTGGCAACCTCGAAAGAACGCTTGCCTCCCTTGAAGGTGGAAGCCATGCACTGGCGTTTTCGTCAGGAATGGCCGCCATACATTGTGTCACGATGCTACTGAAATCGGGAGATCATGTCGTTGCAGGCTGTGATCTCTACGGGGGCGCCCATCGACTCTTGCACCAGATTTGCGATCGATCCGGAATCCAAGTCACACTGGTTGACCTCACCGACCCCGCAGCAGTCACAGAAGCGATCACCGAAAAGACGCGACTGATATGGGCTGAGTCGATTGGTAATCCGCGATTGAGTATCCCGGACCTTCGAATCCTCTCGGAGACGGCACATCAAAATGGAGCCTGGTTAGGCGTTGATAACACCTTCGCAACGCCAGCTCTCTATCGGCCGCTTGAATGTGGAGTAGATATCGTGATGCATTCCGCCACCAAATATCTTGGTGGACACAGCGATTGCCTCGGGGGAACCCTCGCGGTCGCCGATAGCGATCTGCATCAGAAACTGTATTTCATCCAGAACGCAACGGGTGCGGTCATGGATCCGATGAGCAGCTTCTTGGTGTCTCGTGGCTTGAAAACGTTGGACTTAAGGGTTCGTGCTCAGAGTCAAACTGCACTCGAAATTGCCCAGTGGCTTCAGTTGCATCCAATGATTAAGAATGTAATCTACCCAGGTCTAGCGAATCATCCGCAATATGATCTTGCCTCCGAGATCTTTGATGGCGGCTACGGTGCGATGGTGACTTTTGAACTCAACGGTTCCATCCAACAGACTGCAAAAGTCTGCGAATCAACGCATCTGTTTCACCTCGCGGTTAGCCTCGGTGCGGTGGAGTCGCTGATTGAGCAACCTGCAACGATGTCACACGCAAGCTACGCCGCAGAAGATCGTAAAAATTTTGGTATTACCGATGGCCTGATCCGATTGTCAGTTGGGCTCGAATCGTTCCAAGATCTGAGAGACGACCTAGATCGCGCGATTGGGATCGCAATGTCCAACGCATCCTCGTGATGCAGTTCAAAACACTGAACAACCGCCTCTTCGGGGTAACAATGACGCCTGAGGACGACAAAGGGGTCAGACCCCTTTTCGGATTGAGACGCTGGGTGCGTCGCCACCACTCAAATCGCACGACTAGGTAACCTCGCGATCAGAGCATTCTCAGCCATGATCAAACTTGTGCGACGAATCATTGGAACGATCTTCATTCGGCTGATTCGGTTCTACCAAATCGGCATCAGCCCGATGATTGGACCTTCCTGTCGCTACACCCCCACCTGCAGTCAATACGGAATCGAAGCGATTAAAAAGTATGGACCTTTGGTCGGAATCTACAAAACAGTAAAACGCATCCTACGATGTCATCCTTGGCATCCTGGGGGTTATGATCCGCCGTGACCGCTAACACGGCGACTACTTGCGAGTATTTCTTCGATCTCAGATTGGCCCAAGTGCGATTGTCGCTCCAAAGAAGACACCTTATCCAATGCCATCACTCTTCCCCGGTGCCAGAAAGAAACAGGCTGTACACAGCGAAACGGAGCGGAGCGAAGTTACGAGTTAGACGATCTAAAAAAGACCCGCAAGAATTCCAAAATCTTGCGGGTCTCGTAGAACACAAGAACCAGATTATTCGCCCTCTAAAAATCCTAGAAAACGAATTCGCTCGTTAGTAAGAGAAGAGTCCAAATTAGTTCTTCGATGCTTCTGAAGCCTTAGCCTTTGCAAAATCTCCGGCAACGCCGATGACAAGGTTCTCAGGAACAAGATACTTTCTCACCGCCGCATTGACACTTTCGACGGTCGCTTTCGCAATGTTATCTTCGTGATCGGCAACATGCTGGAGAGTACGATCATTAAACAGAGACCCAAGCAACTCTTGATTGAGCGCCCCGTCATCGGAACGTCTAACGCGTGCTGCTTGTAAATAGGCCGACTTAGCCTCCGTCAATTCCGTTTCCGTGATACCTTCTTCGCGTATTTTCACCAATTCTTCGTTGATTACCTGCACAAGTCGATCTTTTTGCCCGGGATTGGTGATCGCGGCAACAATAAAGTCAACTCGGTTGTCTTTCGCACGCGGCAGCGTGTAACTCGCAATTCCGTAGGATAGCCCCTCTTGCTGACGAACTCGGTTACCAAGTCGACTGCTTAGCGAACCACCACCGAGAATGAAGTTCCCGAGCTCAAGTGAAGCGAACTCCGGGTCAGAATCAGCTAGATTCACCTGAAGGCTCGCACGATAAACGGCATTTTCCTTGTCTGGCGTTTCAATCGCTTCGATCGATCCAGCAACTTCTGGATGGGCAGGACGTCCAACGCGCACATAAGGCTCTTCTGAATCGAGGTCCTTTAGCTCTGCCACCAAAAGTTGTTTCAGGCTTTCAATATCGAACTCACCCACAGCGGTGACTTCCCCAGCCTCGTTGCCGATGAACTCTTGGTGCAGTTTCGCAATCTGATCAATGGTGACGGCACGATACATGGCGATCTCATCTTCGATTGTCTGCACCTCAAGAACATGACCTGCAGGGTACGGCGAGAGCCTTTTATCGACGCTGCGACGGCCCAGTGAGGATGGATCGGTAGACGATTGCTCCAAGCTGGTAACGATCTGACGTCGGATCACCTCAAGCTCACTCGCTTCAAATCTCGGCTCACGAATGACCTCGCCGATTAACTTGACAACCTCTGGCAAGAATTCTTGTTTGGTCTTGGCTGAGATCTGTAGAAGCCCGATCGTGGAGCTCACTGACAGTTGCAGTCTTAGCCTCACCTTCTCGTCTTCAATCGCTGAATAATCGAGTGATTTGGTGCCACGTGCCATCATGATCCCGAGCAACTCAGCAGCTCCAACGCGCCCTTTGAGCGATTCCTCAGTCCCAAACCTCAGCGTCACCGATAACGTTACCGTTTCACCTCTTGTTTTCTTTGGAAGCATCGCATAACGGATCCCTCCGGTCAGTTCACCCCTGAGTGTTCTCGCCTCAATCTTCAGAGGATCGGGATCAATCTGCTCACCCGCAGCAACCGCCTCGCGTCCCTTGTAGCCGTCTAGCATCTGAGCCAAATCCGGTGCTTCTGGAATCGACACTCGCTCCGACTGTTCACTTGGAATGAAAAGCCCGACGGTTCGATTGTTCCGCACAAAGTATTTCTCAGCGACTGCCTGTACCTGCTCGGTAGCGAGCGACTCAATGTGGTCTCGGAATAGAAAATAGAGACGCCAATCCCCCTGAGCAGCCCAGTCACTGAGTGACACGGCGATTCGATCGGTATTTGCTGCCTGCAATTCTCGTGCTTTCAGAATCTGTTGCACCGCTCTTTGTAGTTCTTTTTCGGTGACAGGCTGATCGACAAACGATTTTTCCATCGCATCAATAAGGGCGGTGCGGGCCGATTCCAATGATTCATTGCCGGGTACTTCAGCAAGTGAGAACAGAAGCCCTGGCTCAGTGAAGGCATAGGAATTTGCATACACGCTCGACGCAATTCCCGGCTCCACCAACTTCTGATACAAGCGTCCATTCGGTTCGTCACCAAGGATGTAAACCAGAGCCTTCGCGGC
>JAKMEW010000037.1 GCA_022425745.1 Rubripirellula sp. | reverse complement strand
CATCAAGACCGCCTGGGGTGGTAAATCGCTCAACACGGACTTTCGCCCTCCGAGCGCTGGCCCTTACGAGTTCAACGAAAGCCAGCTCAGCAACTTCGAGAAGCAAGGCAAGGACGTTGAGCAGATGCAAGCCGACCGCGCAGCTGCATCCGGACGCTACTACCGACTGATGATCGATCACGTCAAAAAGGTGCTTGCAAAGCCGAAGCGAGTCATCCCGAGCTATGACTCCGAAGCTGGTTACGAAATTGCAGGCTTCGTCTGGTTCCAAGGCTGGAACGACATGGTCGATAGCGGCACCTACCCGCAGCGTGGGACCAAGGGAATTGGTTACCCAAAATACAGCGAATGGATGGCTGACTTCATTCGTGATGTGCGCAACGATTTGGCGGTTCCCAAAATGCCTTTTGTGATTGGTGTGTTGGGCGTTGGTGGCCCGATCGGTGAGGACTACAGCCCTCGTTACAAAGTCACTCACCAAAACTTTCGTGATGCGATGGCCGCACCAGCGCAGCTCCCTGAATTCAAAGGGAATGTTACGGCTGTCCGCACCGAGCTTTACTGGGATCAACCGCTCGCTGCCATCGAAGAAAAAATCGGTGACGTGAGAAACTACGCGAGGCAGCTACAAAACAAGGCCAAGGGATCAGCCAATGAAGACGGGCAACTTACCGCCGACCAGCAACGGGAGGCCGTTGCGGCTTACCGCGCAAAGCTCATCTCACCAAAGGAGGAAGCGATGTGGATCAGTGGCGCTTCCAATGGTGGATACCATTACCTCGGGTGCGGTAAGACGATGGCTCTGATTGGAAAAGCATTCGCCGAAGCAATTCAAGAATTGGAATAGGAAGAAGAATCCATTTCACTTGGATCCCATCACGCCTTCACTCCCCTCTATCATCCCACAACGGAAGCAGTGGGATGACAACTGCTACGTGCGATCACCTTTACTTGAGCCTTCAATGCGTTTTCTATGTTTGACTGCAGCGATAATACTGTGCTCCGCTGGCCATGCAGCTGATTCATGGATGCAATTTCGCGGCCCCAATGGATCGGGGATTTCCAATAATACGGCCCCTGTACCAATTCATTGGTCGAAAACACAAAACCTAGCATGGAAGTCTGAGTTACCTGGTCCCGGAGCGTCGAGCCCCATCACCGTTGGCCAGCGAGTCTTCGTCACCTGCTATTCGGGATACGGCACGCCGGACGATGCGAAGCGGGACATCAGCAAACTAACAAGGCATCTCTGCTGTTACGAGCTAAACACAGGGGCTCTTCTTTGGCACCAAGACATTGAAGCGATGCTGCCAGAGGATTCCTATTACGAGTCAGGAGTCTCATCGCACGGCTACGCCTCGCACACGCCCGTCTCGGAAGGCGAGAATGTGTACGTGTTCTTTGGCAAAAGCGGGGTCATCGCATTTGATCTCGAAGGTCAAAGACTCTGGAGCAAAAACGTGGGAAATGGTTCGGATCCACCAAAGTGGGGATCCGCATCGAGTCCAATCATCTACAAAGACGTTCTGGTGATCACCGCGGCAGCGGAAAGCCAGTCGATTATCGGACTCGACAAAGCGACCGGAAACGTTCTCTGGAAGCACGAATCGAGTAGCCTCGACGGCATGTGGGGCACTCCCGCGATCCTCGGTGTCAGCGAAGATCGCGATGATCTTGTGATGATGATCGCCGGCGAACTGTGGGGGTTCAATCCAATCACTGGGGAACGACTATGGTACCGACAGGGAATCGGATCAAAACAAGCCTACACAAGCGTGCTTTGCGGAAACTCACAGGTGTTCGCATCCTCAGGGGCTGGAGGAGGGACACTCTGCGTCAAGATCGACCAACAGGTCAATCCAACCGAACCCTCAAAACTTGTTTGGCAAAGTCCGATCAACGCCACCTATGCGACACCCGTGATGTATCGCAACGCTATCTACTTGATCTCACGCAACATCTTAAGCGTTCTTGACGCAGGTTCCGGAGAACGCTTGAGGCAGATCCGTTTGAGAGGAGCAAAGGAAACGGGCGGCCCATTTGGATCACTCGACTATGCATCTCCCGTTTGCCACGAAGGGCTTCTCTATTACCTCAACGCTCGCGGACAAGTCTACGTGTTCGATCTGGACAACGACGTCAAGCAACTTGCCGTCAACGAAATCACCAACAGCAAAGCCGGAGAAAAAGAAATCTTCTGGGGCACACCAGCCATTACGAAGGGCAGGCTAATTCTGCGGAGCAACCAATATCTGTACTGCATTCACGATGCATCCTAATTTCATCATCATTCCGATGAACAAGAAAGATTAAGGTTACCACCGAACATCACGTCCCTGACGTGACATCTTGCTTGAACCGAGCAATCTCTTGCGACATGTCGCGAAAGATCTCTGGATACTCCTCAGCGACATTCTTAGTCTCCATCCGATCATTCTTGAGATCGTACAACTCAGCGTCCCCATCCTTGATGATCATCTTCCAATCTCCACTTCGCATCGCAGTACCGAGTTTTGGCTCGTAGCCGAAAAAGAGATCTCTCGATGGAATCGGGTCTCGCGCGAGCACATGCTTTTTGACGCTCAACCCATCAAGTTTCGTTGGCAA
>JAKMEW010000024.1 GCA_022425745.1 Rubripirellula sp. | reverse complement strand
CGAAGGCCAGAGCGTTACTAAAAGGTCGCACCCATGTCACTTTAGAGGATGTTCAGATCCTAGCTTATCCCGTTCTTCGGCACCGCATCGTTCCAACTTTTGCTGCTGAGGCCGAGGGGGTAACGGTTGATGATCTGATCACAAGAATGATCAAAACGCAGACTGCAGCTCCAGCAAAGGTGATGTAGGTGTCACTGAAGTCAGCGGTGACTAACGCAGGTCACCGCTTGATTGCTACTTTGCGTGGACTCGATCGCTACTTTGCGTGGAACTGTGCCGCCCGCATCATGCCTCGCCGCGGTAAAGCCATTGCAAGCCGCTGCAATTCATCAATCGTTTCCAAGCATCCGAGCCCAGATTTTTCCACGCTGGTCGCTTGTAGTCTGCTTCGGAGAATCAATTGGTAGTCTTCGGACACGGTATTGAGTCGTTCGAATGGAACAGGTGTCTCATCCCATGCTGCAAATTCTTCTTCGTCAGCGGACTCTTCCACACTGCCCTCTTCATTATTTATCGAGTTGCTTGAGGTGGCAGTTTCAGACGGTTCGCACAGATCGCTCCAGATGACGATCGTACCACCAGGCTTGGTGTGATAGGTCGCCGCCTCCGCAGCTCTCGCAACGTTCAGCCAAGTCTGCTGCGAGGATTCACCTTCGATGGTGGCGAGTGCAAAGTCGCAGAGTTCGGTATCTGTGGAGGCAAGTGCGGTTTTTCTCGCTGCTTCGATGGACCCACAAAAAACCTCGGCAATCCGACCCTGTCGGTTTGGCGTTACCATCACGATCAATTGGACGCCAAGTAGCCATGCCGGTTCCTCGGCTGTGCCAGTCATTGCTTCCGGATCGTCATCGAGATCAACGGTTTCTTGCTGTTGGTCTGTTGCGGGCTGGTTCTTTAGGAGGTGATGGCGTCGGCGAGCATCCGCATCGGCAAAGGTTGGGAAAACCCCTGTGAGATCACTTCGTTGGCCCGAGGCTGATGCGTCGACTCTTCTGGTCACGATGGGGATCACAAGATCGGCATCGACTAGCCATCGGTTGAGGTAGACCGGATTGCCGTGAACGTCTGGCCCGAGGTAGCGAAAGGCGGATCTTTGCCGCGTGTGATGTTGTAACACTTGAACGTCAGGAGAAAGGCGATCCCGTAGTTGAGCGAGATCACTCTCTGCCAGTTCGTTGCCCACAATCACCGTGATCTCCCCTGCTCCGGCTTCCTTCAGCTCCCCGATCACCGAAGCAAGAACACGTTCAGCGTCGGGTAGATTACCATCCAATGCGATCGCGACTTCGTCTCCCGGCACGATCGCTGCCGCGAGTGGTGGGAAGTCTTCAGGGGCAGAGATCGCACGCAGGGTCGCTTCTTGGACTTCCGGTAGTTGTCGCGGTTCTAGGCAAGTGAGATCCTGCGACTCCAGTTCGTTCATGATCGCGCTGATGGAGTCGATCGAGCTAAGGTAATCGGTCATGACTTATGCGAGTGGATGGGTTAGTGGGCGTGCGACTGTATCGATATGAAACCAGTGCGATTATGAGACCAGTGCGATTTAGCAGAGCAACCGACCTAAGGAATGTACCTCTGTTGATCTGACGCTTTAAGGGGGTGGAGCGATGGGATGACCCATTGGGCGTCTTCGCGGCACTCCTTCGCCTCGCAGAAGGGAAATCTTGCGATTCTTCGGCTACTTCAAATTTCGATAGCGGTATCTGACAGCAAACTGCACTTGCTTAAACCCCTTGCTTGGGACGAGACTGATGGTTGGCTCGCATGAAGCGGCAGTCTGGCTAATCAAAGGAACAGAAATGGAAGTCTCTCAGGACGATCGTCGTTCGGGGTATTCGTTGCTGCGGGAACGCTCTGATACACCGCGTTGGTCCATTGGAAACCAGTTGAAAAGAATTAGCTGGTATTCAGGGACATTTGCCGTTGTTGCATTGATTGCGAGCATCTTTTGGGGCGATCAACCCATTGATCCGACCGTGTTTTCTAGCTTAGAGCGTCGTGAGAAGCTGGCAGGGTTGGAGGAGCTAGAGCTTGAGACCAACGGTTGCCTTGGGTTACTGGTTTTCGCGATGAATGACGCGGATCAAGAGGTGCGGTTGTCTGCTTACCGCAAGTTAAGTCATTTTCAAAATCGTTGGTCTGTTGAAAACCAGGGTGTCAGAAATCGGTACCAGCGAGAATTGAACAATCACCTATCACTTGGTCTCTCGCAGATGGATCCAGCTCAGAGGGCGTGGGCGAACACTCTGTTGCGAGATAGGCTCTCGGATTCGAGCAACGGTGGGTTATCCAGTGCCGTGGGTCCGTCTCAGGCGGAGGACGTCGGCGATCATAATCAGTGGCAGCTTTCAGTGGCACTTGATCAACCGTCGATCACAAGTGACTCCGCCGCGCAGCCTATCCCAGCTAGCTTCAGTGTCCCATTAGTCAGCGGCGATGCCAAATGGATCGACTCAGACACAACAGCGACTGTCCAGATCGATGATGAAAGCGAGGTGGGATTGTCTGTGTTACCGTTTGGGAAAGCTCCAAAACTGAAAAGTGTCGCGGATGTACCGGGGCCTTCCAGTGCTTTGGTTGGAATTGAGTCACCGAAGCCTCGGGGATCTTTTCAGGGTGATCGTTCTGAAGCCGTTATTGCAATGGGAGCATTCGTTGACGCGGGAGAATCCACCGGAGAAGTTGTGTTGGCCGGCGCGATGCTTTCGATCGACCCAGACCGTGATGACGTTGACGCGACGGATGGAGATCAAAGGTTACAGAATTCCGACGAACGCACATCGCTTGCCTCCTTTGATGAAGCATCGGTTGTCCAGTGGCTTGCGAGCGACCACGTTGGGTTCCAGCAGCTCGCACGCAGAGAGCTTCAGTGTCGAGGTTTTGGGCAGCAAGAGGTGATGGCAGCCGAGCAGTACGTCCTTGGTTCTCTTGATGAACGACTTTCAATCGTTCAGTGGGCAGCGACTTCTGCTGACGCCAGTCTTGGGCTGTGGCTTCCGCTATTCTTCAGGTCCAATAGCCGAGAATTTAAATTGGCGGTGGTATCCATTTTGTCCCGGGCTTCCCGAGGTCAAGTCATTGGTTGGCTTACGATCCATGCCGAAGTCGAGCCCGATGTGATCGTCGCCGAGCGGATGAAACGCAGCGTCTCTGAGTCGGATTCTCTTTGACACCTCAGTTGGCTTCCTCGTCACATAACGCCGAGGCTCTTTTCTGCATCCATCATCTTTCTGCATCCATCATCGCAGAAGCAAAATCACTCAGTTGTCGGTGCTCTCTGAGTGTTTGGAGCTTGAGCGGTACGCCTGTACGTCCACGTAGCACTGAGCACCAAAGGTTTGGGGTTTGATTCGATTTCTTGGGTCAACGAACCGTGTTGCTGCAATTCACCATCGGGTTGGTTCTGCAGAGGGGTTGCCTTTGCGGCGATTCTTCCAGATGTGCCTATTTTTCCCAATCTGCCGGGTATTGTTGGGGTTCCCCACCTGGCATTGCTATCATTTCGTGTTCGTTGCGCCGCCTTTTTGTGGGGTCACATGATGGAGTGTGGATTGCTCAAGTCGCGCGGGGGGAGACCGGAGCAATCCATGGTTTGGGCATAGATACTGCTTGAATGCGAACAGATTGTTCCAGATGAACATGTCTGAATAGAGCAATTGAGTGATGGCGAATTCTGGTTCACGAAAACCCCGTCGGGGGAACCGCTTCAATTTTTTGCAGAGTCTTCTTGCTGGGGAGACGGGCGCTGGTCGCCGGCAGTCCAAGCGACAACAGCATTGGGACGGCGTTGCGAGGCGTACTCGCCCGAAAGTCGAGGCACTCGAACCGCGGTTGATGCTTGCTGTCGACGTGAGCCTTAGCAACGGGAATCTATTGGTGCAGGAAATCTCCACAGGCAATGATGCCTTGGAGATTGGTTTCGACACGCAGAGCGGTTCCTATGTGATTTCTGATCAGACGCAAAGTCTCACCACCGGCATCAGTGGTGCCGAGGGAGATGGCACCAAGACCGTCGTCGTTCCAGCGAGTCTTGTAACGGGTGACATAAACGTTCTTACTGGCGGTGGTGATGACGTCGTTTCGGTACTGGATACCTTTGGGGAGGTTGTTGATCGCGCGGTCGTCCTTGATCTTGGAGATGGTGTCGATTCGGTCAGTTGGAGCGCGAGTTCGGGAGTGATAGGAGTTGGGTCAGAGCTAGCTCTCACTGGTCTATCGGTTACCGCAGAAAGCACGTCCCTCAATGTTCCGCAGGTGCTAACCTCAGGCGAGCAGACTTGGGCGACATCGCTACAGCTCTCGATTGCGACGACATTGATAGGTTCGGGGATCTCTCTACAGGATATCGACCTTGGTCAGAAGGATTTGTTTGTCAATAGCTCAGGCTCCATCTCTCTAGTCGGAGCGATCACCAATGGCGGTTCGGGTGAAATTACTTTGGAAGCCGCATCTGGTATCACGATGGTCGATAGCTCGCTGGTAACCAATGCGGGCAGTATTTCAGTGACGACCAATCACGGTACGCTGCAAGTGGTTGGGTCAGAATTGGTGTCGGGTTCAGGGCAGGTCAGCCTGAGTGGTACATCGCATGATAGTGATGGGCTGGTGATTAGAAACTCATCGGTCGAAACGTCAGCAAACGGAGAGATTTTTCTTACCGGCGTTGGAGGTTTAGGGCAGGACGGGATCGTCATCGAAGGTTCTGCCAATGCCAATGCTTCCATCACGACGGCGCAGGGGGATATCACGTTGACCGGTACGGCTGGGCCGGGCGCGGGCAATGGGATTCTAATGAGCTATGGAACGCTCAACTCGAACAATGGTTCACAGCTACTTACAGGCCGAAGTAGTCAGGCCTCGTCTGCAGGAGTTTTACTGGAGAATTCGCAACTTTCGGTAACAGGAAATGGCGATATCTCGTTCGTATCCGGTACCAGCGAGGTGATCTTTGGAAGTGGTGATAACCAATTCGGTATCGAATTTGCTCGTGTCGGTGATTTAGGAAACGTTGCGGACACGACCGGTGCTCCAAATCCCGCTGGAAGCGTTGAGTATGCGTACCAAATGGGACGATACGAGATCTCTCGCGACATGATCAACAAGGCGAACGCTGATGCGAGTCTTGGGATCACCTTGCATGACATGTCTCAAAACGGTGGCAACGGTGCCAGTCGTCCCGCAACTGGGATTGATTGGTTTGAAGCGGCACAATTGGTCAACTGGTTGAACACCAGTGAAGGTTACAGCGAAGCTTACAAGTTTTTGGATGGTACCTTTGTGCCATGGACTTCCGCTGACGAAGGCTATGATTCGACCAACCCTTTCCGTAATTCGAATGCCAAGTACGTGATTCCGAGTATGGATGAATGGTACAAGGCCGCTTACTTTGATCCCGCCACAGGACTCTATTACGATTTCGCGACGGGTAGTGACGAGACGCCAACGAGTGTCACGGGGGGGACGGATTCAGGTACAGCGGTTTATGGCCTTGCCGAATCACAGGGTCCTTCGGACATTGCCAACGCGGGTGGCCTGAGTCCCTATGGCATCATGGCGATGAGCGGCAACGTTTGGGAATGGGTCGAAACTGCCTACGACCAAGTAAACTCCCTCAGCGATGAAGATCGCTTCATCCGAGGTGGTGCGTTTTGGACGGCACGAAGTGCTGTAGGTTCGTTGAAGTCCGACGACGCATTCCCCTATGACCCCTCCATCAACCATCTTAGTTCAGGTTTTCGCGTTGCAAGCCTGTTTGAGGAAGTCAGCGGCCTCGTTCAGCTCGATGGCAGCACCATCAGCGTTACCTCTGGTAGTCTTGATATTGATGCGAGTCTGACCGCGATCGAGTCGACCCTAAACACGACCACCGGTGCGATGATTATCGGTGGCGGCGAGTCCAGTATCCTCGCGATGTCCACGACGATCACATCGGATTCAGGCGCCATTGCCATTTATGGTGACGGGGCGCGAGATGGTGTGGTTGGGATCGATCTCGTGAACACTCAGGTCAATACTGGTGGCGCAGGAACGCTCTCCCTCAGCGGAGGTGGCGGGCCCGGTTATGCAGGTGTTGTGTTGGAAACAACGGGTGAAACGGGAACATCTCTGTCGACTCAAGACGGGCTGCTAACCGTACTCGGGACAGGTGGACTCAATGGTGGTGACGGCATTCAATTAATCGGTGGTAGCATCACCACTACCGGTTCGGGGAATGTGCAAATCGTCGGAGAGATAGACGCTGCTAATGCCGTTGCCGTTTTGGTGGAGAGTGGCGAAGTTTCAGCAACCGCTACTGGGTCGCTTCTGTTCGTGGGGACGAGTCTTGAGTTCGCTGACGCCACCATTGCGGTGAGCACTGGTGAATTACAAACCGAGACATCCTCTTTAACGCTCACTGGCGACTCAACGCTTGATATTAACACGGACTTGTCACTTCAGATTTCGCTCGACGGGGACGGTAACTTAACCAAAACCGGATCAGGCACTTTGACGGTTGCGGTAGATAGTTCGGTAACTGGGACGTTATCCGTCACCGAGGGTCTTCTGTTGGTCAATGCGACGCATGCCGGCGGCGTGACCGTGGACACTGGCGGAACACTTGGCGGGACGGGAACCATTCTTGGCGCGGTGTTGACGACCGGCTCGGGCGTGATCGATCCGGGTGATGTCTTAGGAACATCGACCTCGCAGTTGACAACGGGTAACCTCGAACT
>JAKMEW010000526.1 GCA_022425745.1 Rubripirellula sp. | reverse complement strand
GACCTCAACGCTAATTAATTTTCCATCGATATCGACGGTAACGAGTGCTTGATAAGCGGTGAGGTAATTGAGATGGTCAATCGCTTTCTCGCTGGCGGATGAGATTTTGGAGACCGTTCCCATGCCGTTAATCAATTGGATGTCCGCTGTAGAGGCGATGCACGCCAAGAGATCCTTGCCGTCGAGTTGAATCAGTCCTCGGGGATTATCACCGTCGAGTTTGATCTTGCCTGTAGTTTGTCCAGTGTCGGGGTCAATGAAGCTCAGTCCGTCTGAGGAGTTCAGCCAGCCAATAGTTTTTGACGTGGAGGCAACGCTAAAAGCAGCGTCTGACTCGTCTGTGATACTCCAATTCACACGTGGGAAGACGAGGCTGCGAAGCTGATTCTGATCATCCACAAACCAGAGTTTGTTTTCTGAACAGGAAATAATACTTTTAACGATTTCCGGAGAAATGTACTCTGCGGTCACTGACTCAGCGATTCGACTAATCACCGCTGTGCGATTGCCATTTGAAACGATCAATGAGTCACCGCTATCGCACCAACGCATGAGGGTGATGTCCTCGAACGGGAGCGTGATCTTTGCGGAGTCATCTGAGTCTAAGTTTCGAAGGGTCAAAGATCCTTGATTGTCTAGCTCAGCAAGGTGCCTGATGTTGTTGTCAACTGCAGTAAGTTGCGTGGATGTTGATAACGCCTTAAATGTTCGTATGGTAATTGTCTGTTCGCCAGCATTTGCATCGCTCGAGCGAGCAATCTCTAAGTGGTCATCGTAGATCGCGACGAGTGAATCACTCCTCGCAATGATTTGGGATGGATTGGAGCTAAATGCAACGTTTGATTTAATTATTTCACTTGCTGCTTCGGGTTTGCTTAGTGCGCTGTAAAGCTTGCCTGAACGATCCGCAAATAAGACGGCTGGGATCTCTTCATTTGTGAGTGTCATCGCCCGTATCGGTTCGGCCGAAGGGGTCTTGGAAAGTTTGATTAGTTCCGCATTTTGATTTTGTGGGACGAGGTAGATTTCCCCAAAAGCGGTTCCCACGAAAACACTATCTTCATTCGAGCAGATTCCCGTCCCCGTGTTTCCCTTTAAGTCAACGCTCTTGCGAGGTGCACCAGTGACAGAATCGAGCACGTGGACATATTCTTGGCTGAGGATAGCAATCGCATCGGCGGCCTGTGAATAAGCTGCGTCTAATACTTCCACCGTCGATACGACTTGAGGCATCGATGGGAAACTGATGACGCCGAGGTTTCCTCTGTCAGACCAAACCGCAAAGTCACTTTGACGGGCAGTGAGCCTTTGGATGGAATACTTGTCTCGTGATGGAAGATTCGCATAGGCAAAAGTACGTCGTTCCGGCGTTTGAAAATAGATTTGCCCCTGTTGGTTGACTAATCCGATCACCTGTCCATCACTGGTAAACTCGGCCGAATCAAGGTCCCCTGAGGGAATCGTGTGCCGGCGGTTTGCTTGGCCAGTTACCTGCGAGTAGAGATCAAGGTTATTGCGGCCACTCGGGACAGCTAAGAGTTGGTTGGCTTTATCCTGAATAAGCCAAGGGATTGATTCATCGACAGTGATTTGTGGATCGTTATTCAGAGGGAGAGGCCACTGATTGGACAGGCCGGATTCAGACACAGCAAATAAACGATTTGCCGATTCGTCGATTGTCAATGCTGCGACCGCATCAGGGAATGCATGGATGATTTCTGGTCGGGAGTTCTCTCCCTGGTTCGTTGAGCAATGTTGAATGCGTCCATCAATTAATCCGATCACGATAGTGGAGCCGTCTTGTGACACTGCTGCGGATTCAGCTTTTCCAGCTATTGGATGATTGTCGAGGGTTCCTGGCGTCCACACATCACGATAGACCCAATGTCTGATCTTTTCGTGGCCAACGGCAAAAAGTGATGTTCCGGCGGGTGACGTCAAAAGTAAATCTGAACTGGTCGCGCTAGCGGATTGCAATTCTTGATTCTGGTTCGACGAGTCTCGCCACAACTTGATTCCGCCTTCAATGTCTCCAGTCGCGATCATTGGCCCCACCTCGGTTGTGGCGATCGCAAGGATAGTGGCCTCGTGAGCGCGAAAAGGTTCGCTCGCTTCTTCCTTGTTGATTTTGTCGAGTGCGAAGCGGTCAAGTAGGGTCGAAGGGCCAATGTTCAGTTGTTTGAGATGGCCATCGGCGCCACCGATGATCAGTTGGGATCCACTCGAGTTGAAAGCAAGCGAGGTCGGTTTGAGGTGTGAATTTTTGAGTGAGTAGGCAAGCGAGTTGAGG
>JAKMEW010000525.1 GCA_022425745.1 Rubripirellula sp. | reverse complement strand
GGCGTTACCGAACTCAACGCAAGGACGTTCCGCAACCAAAGTCCGATCAGTATCGAACGGATTATGAAGCGGATCGCGCGATTGACTTTATCAACCAAGATTCGAACGATCCGTTTTTCTTAATGGTTTCTCCTTTTGCCGTTCACATTCCATTAGGTGCGATGTCGGACAAGGTAAAGAAGTATCGAGAACGCGCCGCTTCGATGAAACGGGAATTGCCGAACCCGATCTATGCGGCAATGGTTGAGCATTGCGATGACATGCTTGGTCGTCTTGTGGAGGCGGTTGATCAACGCGGGCTAACGAGAGATACGATGATACTATTTACTTCCGATAATGGGGGGTTGAATCGACGCTATGACTACCGCGAAGCTGCTGATGATATCGTGTCAGATCTCGCGCCGTTGAAGGGTGAAAAAGGCTCCCTCCACGAAGGCGGTGTGCGTGTTCCCTTGATTATCAAGTACCCAGCGTTTGTCCCAGCTGGTTCAGTTTGTAAAGAGCCCACGATCAGCTACGACTTTTATCCGACCTTTGTTGAGCTTGCCGGCGGCGAGTTGCCTCAAAATCAGACCATTGACGGTCACAGCTTGGTTTCGTTGCTTATGAAACCTGATTCCTCTCTGCAGCGAGATGCCCTTCATTGGCACTATCCCCACTTTCATCACGATCGGCCTGCGAGCAGTATTCGCGAGCGAGAGTGGAAGCTGATCGAGTATCTAGACGGTAGCGGTAATGTTGAACTGTATAACCTGCGAGAAGATCTTGGTGAGAGTCAAAACCTAGCTAGTGAGTTCAAGGGAAGAGCCGCCGACTTAAAAAAGAAATTGCAGGCTTGGCGGCAAAGTGTTGGGGCGAGGATGCCTTACCCGAACCCTCATCACGATTCTGATCGAGCTGGCGAGTGGTGGAGCATGAGGACAGGGATGCCAATTGACAGTGATTCGCGTAAGCGATTTCCACCAACGGAATTAGATTGAGCGAATCTTCCCATCGGATCGTCGAAAGGTTTTACGCGATGATATCCTTGATGACTTCACCTCCGAATTGCGAAAGCTGCTTGAATCGGCCCGCATGGAAGTAGGTCAGTTTGTTATCGTTCAGCCCTAGGAGGTGGAGTAGCGTGACGTGAAGATCACGGATTGGATGGACGCTCTCGATCGCTTTTGCTCCAAATTCATCGGTTGCACCCACGACGCCCGGACGCACACCGCCGCCAGCCAAGAGCATCGTCATCGCTTGATTGTTGTGCCCACGGCCTAGGGAGTAAACGCCGCCGCGTTTGTTGTTGTCTGGGGTGCGGCCAAACTCGCCGGTCCAGATGACGAGAGTGTCTTCAAGCATTCCTCGTTGCTTCAAGTCTCGAATCAACGCTGCAAACGGTTGGTCGACACTATTGATTCGTGCGCTGTGGCCCCGCTCGAGGTAATCGTGACTATCCCAGCCACCGCTAAAGATTTGAACAAACCGAACTCCGTTCTCCACCAACCGCCGCGCCATCAAACACTGCCGTCCAAACCCTTGAGTCTCTGGGCGATTCATCCCGTACATTTCAATGGTTTCTGCTGACTCCTGTGCTAGGTCGATCACATTGGGGACTTCGGTTTGCATGCGAAATGCAAGCTCATAATTCTCCATTCTCGCCATCAGTTTTGCATCTTGCTCGCCCAAGTTTTCGAGATGTTTTTGGTTCAGCCATGCGATTTCATTCAATGTGTCACGTTGATGCCGCTTGTTCTTGTGAGCAGGGGGTGCGAGGTCGAGGATTGGGGACCCTTGGGGACGAAGTCTTGTGCCTTGATAGGTGGGCGGCAGGAAGCCATTGCTCCAATTCGTCGGCCCGCCCTGTGGCATTGCAAGTTCGGTCATCACCACATAGCCCGGAAGATTCTGATTGATCGTTCCTAGACCGTAGTTCACCCAAGCTCCCAAGGCTGGGTCTCCGCCTAATCGGCTCCCGGTATTCATATGGAATAGGGCTTCGGGGTGGTTCAGTGATTCTGCTTGGCATCCACGAAAGTTACAAAGCTCATTGGCAACATATGGGTCTGCAAGGTGTTGCCATTGGTCACACATTTGAATCCCATTATCTCCCACATTGCGGAACGAAAAGGGGCTTCCCACAAAGAATTTAAAGCCCTTGGCCAGACCGCCAGTAAGTTTTGACTCCTCCTTGTGTCGCTTGGTCAGTTCCGGTTTCGGATCAAATGTATCCATCTGGCCAGGGCCACCTTCCATGAAAAGCATGATGACATTTTTGGCTTTTGGTGGATGCATCGGTTGCTTGACGGAAAGCGGGTTCGCGCTAGTTTCGCCATGCAGCATCGACGTAAAAGCAAGTGATCCTAGCGTTGAGCCGAGTCCATAGATGAATTGTCTGCGTGATGGATGAAGCATGGTGATTTGTTGGAATGATTTGTGTGTTTGATTTTGTTCGTTTGGTGCCAAGATTTATTCAACGTAAATGAATTCGTTGGTGTTGAATAAGATCAGGCAGATGTCTGCCAACGCTCGAACCCGCTCCGAAACTTGAGAAGCTTTGGTGTCATGTTGGTAGTTTTCAAAAACCGGAAGGATTTCTTCGTACTCAAACGGACGCCCACTGAATTCTTCGACGAGTGAGCGAGTGATTTTGGTTGGATATTCGCTAGTCACTGCTTCCTGTTGCAGGTGATGTTGCACCATGCGTGATCCATATGACACTAGACGTTGCTGCTCTTCCTCGGTGGCTTCGCGTTGAAGGATAAGTTGGAAGGCGAGATTGATCATCTCGCCGCTAATGGTTCCCGAGACTGACTCTGTTGGTTTTGCTCGCTCTTCAGCGTTAAGTTCAATCAAAATGCGTTCAGCGATCGCAATCGAGCGATCATTCATCATTTCGCTATTGAGGAGGGCAAAAGTTTGTGGTGTCACAGCTGCCGATTCTCGCATTTCGCAAGATTCATTCGGATTGGGTTGATTGAAAAGCTCTGAAAACGGATCTGCTTGGCCGCGAACCTGATACGCATAGACCGAACGGCGATTCCGAATCTCTGGGGTTGGCGACGGCTGGTAGGCTGGCGCGATCGAGAACTGAATCATGCGGGGCTGCAGTGCCACTTCCATGTTAATTTCCGGCATGACAGGGAGCCCTCCGATCTCGTGCGTCAGTTCACCGGTTGAGTGAAGAATGCTATCTCGGATTTCCTCCGCCAGAAGTCGTCGTCTTGGGAAGAACGATAGGTAGTGATTGTTGGGGTCGGCTGTTGAAACGCTCTCTGGATCGGGAAGTCGGGTCGAACGTTTGTAGATCGATGAATGCATGATCATTCGATGTAGGTGCTTGATCGACCAATCGTGATTGATCAGTTCGTGAGCGAGGAAGTCGAGCAGTAGTGGGTGAGTTGGTTTCGCGCCTTTAGCTCCAAAGTTATTGGTGTTTGCAGCAATGCCTTTGCCAAAATGAAACTGCCAGATTCGATTTGCAATACTGCGACTGGTCAGTGGGTTCGCCTCATTTGTAATCCAATTCGCAAGTTCTAACCGTCTCCCATCGATGGATTCGGTCAGTGTGTATGGTTGCGATGAGTTCGCGCTGCTCGGAAGAGCCACCGCGCTGAGTACTCCAGGGATCACCCTGTCTCCGATCGCGGTCAATGCACCTCCCACGAGGATGTTGCTAGTCGTCGTCGAGCCTTTCTGCTTTTTTCGGTTGATCCGGAGCATTCGTGCGCCATTCCAAGCCAGTACTGAGCTGTCGGAGTTGTAGACAGATTGAGTCATGGGCTGGAATCGTTCTAGCCGGCGATTCCATATCCATTCATCCTGCTCTCGAACCTTGCGCTGTCCCTGGTGAACATGGTCTAGTCCAACATGACGCGGGGGTTTCATTTCATCGGGATCCGATTGCCGTTCTTTCTCGGTTTTGTACGGCAGTTCATGCTCGTCGTACCATCGCTTTGCAGCCGTCTCTTGCACTTCAATGATTTTATCTTTTTCGCTGGTGGCGTAAGCGAGCATCTTGCGGACGTGTGCTTCATCATCTGCAAAACGATTGCGATTCTCGGAGGTGAGAAACGGGGTATTTCGCTCGGCCATCTGTGTGGTGCCAAACGCTGAATAAATTCGATAGTAGTCCCTGGTCGGAATTGGGTCGAACTTGTGGTCGTGACACTTGACGCAGCGGAGGGTTTGCGAGAGGAAGGTTTGCCCGGTGATGTTAACAAGATCATCAAGGTAGATCTGTCTGGCCTCATCACTCTCTATCATTGCGTTATCCCACGGCCCCAATCTCAGGAAGCCCGTGGCGATGATCCATTCAGATTCCTGCTGTTTATACTCACCGTTGACTTGCGCGTTATGAATTTCATCTTGCGAGAGGTTGAGCCTTTGCGACAGTGATCGGTCCGCCATTTCGTCGCCGGCAAGTTGCTCGCGAACGAAATCATCGTACGGCTTATCGGAATTGAAGGCCCGGATGACATAGTCTCGATAACGCCAAAGATTGGATCGTTCATAGTCATTTGACATCCCACCGGTATCGGAGTATCGGGTGACATCCAGCCAATGCCTTCCCCAGTGCTCACCGTATCTTGGGCTAGCGAGTAACGATTCAATGAGCTCCTGCCACGCTCGCTCTGGGTTGGATTCAAAGTCGCTTTCGAATTGCTTGATGTCTCGGTAGGACGGTGGAAGACCCGTCAGGTCGTAGGTGGCTCTTCGTATTAGTTCAGCGGCCGTTGCTTGGGGCGCAGTTTTGACGTTAATTTGATCGAGCTTACGATTGATTAATTCGTCGATGACTTGAGTTGAATCACCGGTTGCCTCTCGAATCTCGTTTTCGGACGCCAAAGGTAAGAATGCCCAGATGTCTTCTCTCTGGTATCGGCGATTGGTCCACTGTTCAGATTGTCCGCCACTTGTTGTCACCAAAAGTCCGTCGGTATTCTCCGGATTGGAGTCAGCGTGTTCTCTGATCGCACTTTGGCGGTTTTCGCTTGGCCAGGGGGCTCCCATTTTGATCCACTTCTCTATATCCGAGATCTGCTCGGGGGAGAGACGATCGTTCTCCTTTGGGGGCATCTCCGAATCTTCCCACTTGATGGCACGCACAAGGTAACTGAGTTCCGGGTGCCCGGCTTGAATCGCCGGCTCACCGGTCTCTCCGCCTCGAAGTAGCGATTCGAGAGTTAGCACACTGAAATCGCCTTTGAGATCGTCCTGGTCATTGCCGTGACACGCAGCGCACTTTTCTTGAAAGATCGGCTTCACCTTCAGAGTGAAGAGTTGATCGCCGAGAGCGTTCGAAGTTGTCGTTTCGTTGGGGTCGGCGGCGAAAGCGTTGATGGAAAAAACGAGCAGTGTTCCCGCTGCGATTGATGCCAACGATCGGCTGAGAATTTCTTTAGAGATCATTGGGGTTTCCGCTTTGGTAGAGCGACTGGATTTCGTTTGGAGTAACGGGGGCACTGTAGATTGCAAACTCATCCATGCACCCGTTGAGGTT
>JAKMEW010000517.1 GCA_022425745.1 Rubripirellula sp. | reverse complement strand
ATCCCGATGCGATGCGGGCCGCTGGAGTGACGCTTGCGAAGGTGTTTGAGTCGATTCGCATGACGAACGTTGATGTGGGAGCTCGGACGATCGAACTGAACAAGGCGGAATACGTCATCCGCGGTCTCGGCTTCATCGAGGATATCGAAGACATCGAGAAGACGGTCGTAAAAGTGACGGACAACGTGCCGATCACGGTGGCCGACGTAGCCAACGTGTCGCTTGGACCGGCGTTACGGCGTGGTGCGCTCGACAAGGCCGGTGCCGAAGCCGTCGGCGGAGTCGCGGTCGTGCGTTACGGATACAACCCGCTGGCAGCGATCAAGAACATCAAACAGCGTATCAAGGAAGTTTCGCCGGGCCTGCCGACGAAGGTGCTTGTCGATTACACAAAGACGTCGGCCGATGAAGTTGATCTCTACGCCGACCGGCATGACCTGGAACCGATCACGGGAGCGACGGCCAGTAGCGATGCCTGGGTCAAGCATCTTCGTGGCATGCCCCAAGAACAGTGGCCGACATGGATTACGACCAGTCAAGTCGCGGTCGTGCCCTTCTACGATCGCACGGGGTTGATCTACGAGACGCTGGGCACGTTGAACACAGCGCTGTTTGAAGAAATCCTCGTGACAATCATCGTGATCCTGGTGATGGTCGTCCACCTACGCAGCTCATTTCTTATTAGTGCGCTACTACCGCTGGCCGTTTTGATGTGCTTCATCGCCATGAAGACGTTTGGCGTGGACGCAAACATCGTGGCGTTGTCCGGCATCGCGATTGCGATCGGGACGATGGTTGATATGGGGATTATTCTCACCGAGAACATTCTCAAATACCTGGATGAAGCTGCGCCCGAAGAAGACAAGTTGGCGGTGATCTTCAAAGCGTCTAACGAAGTCGCTGGTGCGGTGCTGACCGCCGTCACGACGACCGTGGTCAGTTTTCTGCCAGTGTTCACGATGATCGGTGCGGAAGGAAAGCTGTTTCGTCCGCTCGCATTCACCAAGACGTTTGCACTCGCGGCATCCGTCATTGTGGCGCTGACAATCATTCCGCCAGCCGCCCACGTGTTGATGGGCGGGCGCATTGAGTCAAAGAGTTTGCGTCGTGGGGCTTGGTTCGCGTTACTGATTCTCGGTATTGCGGCGTCGATGATGTTGACGTGGTGGGTCGGTGCAATCTTGATCGTGCTGTCCGCATACAAACTGTACGAAGAACGGATTCCTGAGCGTTACCACCGTTTCGGACCGTACGCGGCCAGTGCACTCGCGGCGATAGTCGTCGGTGTTCTGCTGACGCAGGAGTGGTTGCCGCTGGGACCGCAGAAAGGTTTGCTACTGAATCTCCTGTTCGTTGGCGGATTGATTGGTGGCATCCTCGGATTCTTTACCGTCTTTCAACGATTCCTGTACGAACCGATCCTACGTTGGTGCCTGAATCACAAGCTCGCGTTTCTCTGCTTGCCAACTGTGATCCTGTTGTTTGGCGGATCGGCTTGGTTGGGTTTCGACAAGGTATTCGGTTTCGTTCCCAAGGCGTTCTCGATGGTCGGCGTTTCTGATTCGACCGTTAGGGAGTCCGGTCCTTGGAGAACAGCAGCCAACGCACTACCGGGACTCGGCAAAGAATTCATGCCGCCGCTCGATGAAGGTTCGTTTCTCTACATGCCCACCACGATGCCTCACGCTTCGATTGGTGAATCGATGGACGTGTTGCAGTTGCAGAACCAATTGCTCGTCTCGATCCCCGAAGTCGAATCGGTCGTCGGCAAGATTGGTCGCGCCGACACTCCGCTTGATCCGGCACCCGTGTCGATGATCGAAACCTACATCACCTACAAGTCGGAATACAAAACCGACGAAGACGGTCACCGGCTGAACTTCCGCTATGACACGGAAGCAAACGAGTATGTCCGCGACGACGACGGTGAGCTGATCCTTGATCCCACCGGTCGTCCGTTCCGACAATGGCGCGACGAAATTCGCACGCCTGACGACGTTTGGCAAGCGATCACGACGGCGGCCCAGATTCCAGGCACGACGTCCGCCCCTAAATTGCAACCGATCGCGGCTCGGATCGTGATGCTGCAGAGCGGCATGCGTGCTCCGATGGGAATGAAGGTCAAAGGCCCAGACCTGGAGACGATCGAGCGGGTTGCCTTGGAATTGGAATCACTGTTGAAGCAAATTCCAACGGTCCAATCGTCAGCTGTCATCGCTGATCGCATCGTCGGCAAGCCGTACTTGGAGATCGACATCGACCGCGATGCGATCAAACGATACGGACTGCACATTCGCAGCGTGCAGGACGTGATCGAAGTCGCAATCGGCGGCCGGCAGATCACCACGACCGTCGAAGGTCGTGAGCGTTTCCCAGTGCGAGTTCGTTACGCCCGCGAACTGCGGGACGATCTCGAATCGCTCGAACGGATTCTCGTTCCAACGCCGACCGGATCGCAAATCCCGCTCGGACAACTCGCCGACATTCGCTACACGCGAGGTCCGCAGGTCATCAAGAGCGAAGACACGTTCTTGCTGGGTTACGTGCTGTTCGACAAGAAGGCCGACGAAGCGGAAGTCGACGTCGTTGAAGACGCTCAGGCATTTTTGCAATCGAAAATCGACTCGGGCGAGTTCACGCTGCCCGCCGGAGTCACCTACACGTTCGCAGGCAACTACGAAAACCAAATCCGATCGCAAAAAACGCTGGCAATCGTGTTGCCACTCGCACTCGGGATCATCTTCTTGATTCTGTACCTGCAATTCAAATCAGCCATCACAACATCGCTAGTCTTCAGTGGCATCCTGATCGCGTGGGCCGGCGGTTTCATCATGTTGTGGTTGTACGGGACCGAATGGTTCCTCGATTTCAGCTTACTCGGCACCAACATGCGTGAGCTGTTCCAAGTCAAAACGATCAACCTAAGTGTTGCCGTTTGGGTCGGCTTCCTGGCTCTGTTCGGCATCGCCAGCGACGATGGCGTCGTGATCGCATCGTACCTTGACGAAAGCTTCCGCAAGGATCGCATCGAGAACGCCCAGCACGCTCGCGAAGCCACCGTGACCGCCGGCATGAGACGCGTTCGCCCGTGCTTGATGACCACGGCGACGACAATCCTGGCATTGATTCCAATCCTGACATCGACCGGCCGTGGCAGCGACATTATGGTGCCGATGGCGATCCCCAGCTTCGGCGGCATGGTCATCGCAATCATCACGATGTTCATCGTGCCGGTTTTGTATTGCAGTGCGATGGAGTGGAAACTGCGGCTGGGTATCCGGGACGAACGCTTTGCGAAGGACGCTTGAGGGAAGATGGGGAGTGAAGCTGGGTTAATCAGACTCCCAAGTGGGCGTGTTGGTATGCGAATTGCTTGATTTGCGGCTGGCCATGCAAGAATGACAGAACAACGCGGCAAGCATTTGCCGATAAACTGGACTGGTCGCAAGGCTAGTTGTAGCCTACAATGACTTTGATGGCCTACCTATTAAGAAGAACCAACTGACACGATGTTTCGGCTGCTTTTACTATCGTTTATCGCATTGCGAGTTGTCGCGTGCCCGGTGTTTTGCCTGGGTGGGTCTGATGATCGTTTTGTGAGCGGTGTGGCAG
>JAKMEW010000483.1 GCA_022425745.1 Rubripirellula sp. | reverse complement strand
ACGCACAACCGATGGCATGTATGAGGATGTCACGATTCCCCCGCCGCGGTTGGGAGATCAGGGAATCTTTGATGAGTTGCCGGATTTCTTGAAAACCACGATCAATCGCGAACGTTACTTCTGGCGTTGGAATACAGAAGAGAAGTATCAAACCAATGTTCGCGCCTACTACCGCATGGTGACCGGAATCGATCAGTCGATTGGCCGCGTGATGGACGCTTTGCGCGAGGCGGGAATGGATCAAAATACAATCATCGTTTATTCGGCTGATAATGGTTACTACATGGGTAATCGCGGGCTTGCCGGTAAATGGTCACACTACGACGACGCATTGCGTGTTCCGATGATTATCTTTGACCCAAGAGTGGATCAATCTCATCGTGGACAGGTTACAGATGCGATTGCGTTGAATCTTGATCTCCCGGCAACCATCTTGGATTGGGCCGGCGTAGAAGTGCCGGATCGCTATCAGGGTCGTAGTCTCAAGCCGCTCGTTTCTAACGCTGTACCGTCTGACTGGAGGACGGACTCTTTTCACGAGCACTTTGCGGTGCGAAACCGGATTCCTGCTTTTGAGGGAATTCGAAATGAACGCTTCAAGTACGTTCGCTATGTGGATCATGAGAATCATGAATTCCTGCATGATCTGCAGTCTGATCCTGATGAATTGATCAACTTCGTCTCTGATCCTCGCTACGCAGATACCTTGGCTGAGATGCGTCGGCGCACCGATGAACGTGTTGCCGAGTTAGGTGGTCCGCTGCAACCTCTCAGCGGCACTTTTAACGCTTCCACCACGCCTCATCCGCAGGCATCAGCAATGGTTGGTGCCCGAGCAGGTGAGGAAGGGTTTGTCTCAGTGTTCAACGGCAGAAATCTTCAGGGCTGGACTGGCGATATGAAGCATTGGTCGGTTGAGGACGGAGCTTTGACCGGGACGACCGACGGTTCCTTGAAAATGAATCGCTTTTTGACTTGGAAGTTTTCAACGATTAGGAATTTTGAGCTGAAGGTCAAAGTGAAGGTCACCGCTGGGGGTAATAGCGGGATTCAGTATCGTGGGATCAGTCGCCCCGATCTCGATTTGGACATCGTGACCGGATACCAATGTGATGTGGTGGCTAACTCTCCAAAGTACAACGGGATGCTCTACGAAGAACGTGGACGACGCATTCTCGCTCACACTGGCGAAAAGGTGATCATCGATGAAGAGGGTAGATCGTGGATCGTTGGTGAGATGCCCGTAAAGGAATTTGAGCCTGATCAGTGGCACGAGTATCGAGTGTTGGTGCAAGGTAACCACCACCAGCATTGGATCAACGATCATCAGACGGCAGACCTGATCGATTTGGATCCTAAGGGGCGATCGCTCGAGGGTGTTCTGGCGGTTCAGGTTCATGTTGGGCCAGCGATGAAAATCCAATACAAGGATTTCAAAATCAAACATCTTCCGGATGATTTGCCATTGCTAAAAGCTGAAGATTGCCCGATACCCGATGGGTCAATTGGCGTTCGTCCACAGGGGCGTTTACCTGCAGACTGGAAGCCACCTGTTTACAAGTCGGGACAGTGATCCGTAAATCACTTTCGTGGTTGGATCGCTCTGAGAGTGTGTTTTAAGCTGGGTTTTATTCTCGTTATTTTTCGTATGGGGTGGATTGGATGTTGTTCAAGGTAGACTCTCGAAATCTTGATGACACAAAGTACCGTTTGAAAACATTCCGAACGGGTTGGCTCTGGCAATGTCTCTCATGGTGTGGCACTTTCGCTGCCCTTGGTTTGTGCTCGCAGGCCAACGCGGTTGCTCAGTCCAAAGACATACCCGTGTTTCGTGATGGCGAAGCTCAGGTGGTGAAAGGTTTTGAAGATTCTGCCTACTGGATTCGTGAAGATCTTTGGGTGGAAACGGAATTCGATTCTGATGACGATGGATCACTTGATCGAATGCACGTCAGTGTGACTCGCCCACGACAGACTGAAACCGATGGTCTGCGTCTACCCGTTGTGTACTGCACCAGTCCCTACTTTGCCGGTACCGGGGTCAATTCAGAGGAATACTTTTGGAATCCCCGCCAAGAATTAGGTGAGGAGCCAACTCCGCGAAAAGCGTTTCCTCCGATTCAGCGTACTGGCAGGCGGCCGATCATTTCGAAATCACATGAAGCCCAGTGGGTGCCTCGCGGTTACGTTGTTGTCCATTCTTCGTCACCTGGAACGGGGCTTTCCCAAGGATGTGTGACCATTGGCGGGGACAACGAATCTTTGGCTCCCAAGGCGGTCGTTGACTGGTTGTGTGGCCGAGCCAAAGGGTTCACGCTGCCTCAGGGTGGCGATCCCGTTTTTGCCGATTGGTGTACCGGCAAAGTGGGCATGACCGGGACGTCATTCAATGGAACGTTGTGTTTGTCAGCAGCGACCACGGGTGTCGAAGGTCTCGAGGCAATCATCCCGATCGCACCCAACACTTCTTACTACCACTACTATCGGTCCAATGGCTTGATTCGTCACCCTGGCGGGTATGTCGGGGAAGATATTGATTACCTCTATGACTACGTCCACAGTGGTCCTGAGGCGATGCGTGAGCACTGCAACTGTGAAATCCGTGACAAAGAGATGCTGCAGAATTTTGACCGTGTTACAGGGGACTACAACGATTTCTGGGCCGGACGTGATTATTTGAATGATCTCGAACCGGTTAAGACAGCGGTGTTAATGGCTCACGCTTTCAATGACTGGAATGTTGTTCCAGAGCATAGCGTTCGCATCTACGAGGCTTTGAAAGGCAGGGGGATTCCCCTTCAAGCCTTCTTTCATCAAGGTGGTCATGGTGGTCCTCCGCCAATGAAGCAGATGAATCGCTGGTTTACTCGATACCTGCATGGCGTGGAAAATGGAGTTGAGGATGATCCGAAGTCGTGGGTGGTTCGCGAGGGCAAACCGCAGGATCAACCAACCAGTTACCCCGAGTATCCACATCCTGATGCGTCACCGGTTAGTTTGTTTACCCAAGCCGGATCACCTGCTTCGGGGCAATTATCGTTAGGTGTGACTGAGGGCCAAGAGATTGAGACGGTCATCGACAATTACTCGTTCTCGGGCGATGCACTTGCACAGGCAGAATGGACGAAGCACCGACTGCTTTATGTGACGCCAACATTGAAGAAACCGTTGCACCTTTCCGGCACCCCGAAGATCAAACTGCGAGTTGGAAGTGATCAACCGGCAGTGAATCTGTCGGTATGGGTGGTTTCTCTGCCATGGAATGGTCGTCGAGACGCGAAGATTACAGACAACATCATCACTCGAGGCTGGGCCGATCCGCAGAACCATCGATCAATTCGAGAAAGTGAACCATTGGTCAAAGGGCAGTTTTACGACCTTGAATTTGATCTTCAGCCTGATGATCAAGTGATTCCCGCAGGTCAGCAGATTGGCTTGATGGTTTTTTCAAGCGACAAGGATTTCACGCTGCACCCAGAACCGGGCACGAAACTGCTGGTCGATCCTAACGCGACTCGGTTGAGCCTGCCGGTGTTGGGTGGTCAAGACGCGGTTAAGGCCGCTTTGGAACAATAGATTTGCAGAGAACTGATAGAGTTCATCTGCGCGGAGGTCGGGTGTTTGATTAGAAGAAGCGGCGCAGCGGTTCTCCCCGCCCTAAGGCGGAGAGAACCGGTCGCTTCGCACCCCTAGTTCTTGGCAACGCTTTCTTGGAAGCGTTTCATCATTTCCTCACGATACTGAACTCGCGATGCAAAACGCTGTCTTGGGTTGTTTCCCATGATGCGAATCATTGCTGATTTCAGTTGCTCGTATTCCATGCCCACAGGCAACGCAGCCCAGCGATCCGTTCGGTCGTTACCGAATGTCAGGATTGCAGCGTGCTCTGTTTTGTCGGCGTCAATGATGGGATCGAGATCATAAATGCCAAGGTTTTTCCGTAGAGCATCTAACTCTTCGAAGTTACCAGTGGCATAGATCCAGTCCGGGAGGTTTTCATCATCCTCGATCCCTTGGATCTTCATGTAGGTCTGAAGTTCTTCGGGCGAGTCGACTTCGGGCTCGAGTGTGAGCGAGACGAACAGAAGTTCATCACCAAATACCTCGCCGAGGTCTTTACGCAGTTTCTTGACAACCTGAGTCGTGATGGGGCAGCTACCGACGCATCGCGTGTAGAAGTACACGATGCAGACGGCCCGATCTTCGATGAGATCGGTGTAAAACTGCAGGTCACGACCGCGGTGGTCGATCAAATCAATGTCAGGAAAACGGTCAGAGACGCGAGCGTTCATGACAGTTTCATAAGTGTCAGTCGAGAGCGAAGCTACTCGAGCTGCATTTTTCTTATCCAGTTCTGTTTGGATAGCGGAATCCTGGCTTCCCAGTCCCGCCTGCTGCTGCTGACACCCCGCTGTCCAAAGCATGGACAGCGATAAGGCACAGCAGCTAGCTTTCTTTAGGAGTGCTAACTTCATAAGGTAAGGACCTGTCTGAGAGGTGATGCTTAAATCAAAAATTCGATTACGGATAGTAAGCCGAAAGTGGTTGATTCGATTTAGGGCCGTCTTTGATGGGGTCAAAAACGAACATCATTCTCATGTCCTCGTGTTCCAAGTTGTGACAGTGGAATACGAATGGACCGGTAAAGGTACGGAACTTCATGAAGAGTTCGGTCTCGGTGTTTGGTCCGAGCATCGCGACATCACTCTTGTAAGCCCACTCTTCTGGTGGTGCCTGTCCATCGATCGTCTGGATCTGGTGAGATTCTAGGTGAATGTGGATCGGATGCCACCAGCCACCGGCGGTGTTGCGAAGGATCCAGCGTTCCGCCGAACCGACGCGAGGGCAAGCATTCGATTTGAATTCATCGTAGAACTCTTGGTTGATCTGCCATGCACCTTTGCGACGGTGGAATTCAAACACGCGCGTCGCTTCGATTTCACTTTCCAGAATTGGAATGTGCTCACGAAGTTCGGTCCCGACATCAACACTGCAATCACCTGGCACGGGGTCGCCTTCGATGATGAATTTGACGAGTCCAACGCCAGGAATCTGAGTGTCGCGATCCAGAAGTTTACCATCGGGACCACGTCCATCGTTTTGTAGGAGGATGTTTTCCAGATAGAGTTCGTTTGCATCGACTTTGCTGAAGTCGATTACAACGTCTGCACGCTTAGCAGGACTCATGAGAATGGAATCACGTTCCATGGCATGAGGGAAGAGCCAACTATCATTAGCAAGTCCAACAAATGGCCGCCCGTCGCTGAGCCGGAGTTCAATGTGTCGCGCGTTCGATGCGTTTAAGAAACGGAATCGGTACTTGCGTCGTTGAACTCGGAAGTAGGGATGTGCTTTCCCATTAACGGTGTAGACGTCACCGAGGTAGCCATTGTGATCGAGTGGATCGAAGAAGATCGTTCCGTCGGAGTTGAACCGCTTATCACCGATCATTACCGGGATATCATACGGATCACTCGGAAGAACATTGCGATCGATCAAACCCTGCTCGAAATCATCAATCTGAATATGGAATCCAGCCATGCCAAGCACACAGGTGTGCGCGGTAACATCCATGCCGTGATCGTGATACCACATGGTCGAAGGTGCTTCGCCAACATCTGGAACACCGTGATGATACGGGATCGTGTTGGTGTAGTAGTAGTCACGGGCTTGGCCGGGAAGAACGTAGAAGTTCGGGTACCCGTCAGAGTGTGATGGGTTGTGGCCACCGTGGAGGTGCATGGAGGTTTCGTAGTGCGTGTGGTTGTAAAGACGCACAATGATTGGCTCGAGTCCACGTGACTTGAACGTGGGACCAGGGACGATTCCGTCATAACCGCAACATGGAGTTTGAACCCCTGGGATGACCTCACCCACGACATCTCGCAGATGCATCTCGTAGTACTTTTCAGGGTACTTTTCAGGGTATTTCAGAGTTGGGTCTTCGGAGACGGTTCTGGTGAAATACTCAGGTGCCACTCCGTGGAAGCAATCACCGACTACCCACGGCTCGTTACCTTTGCCGACGGCAAGAGGCTGCTTGATTGGGGGGATCGGCATTTGTTGGGTGAATTTCTCAAACTGAATCGGCGTGCCGACACGAGCGTCAACAAGGGTTTCGGCTTCGAGTCGCTCACTGCGAGTGTCGCCGCCGCGTGATGAAGAATCACGGCCTGACCGAT
>JAKMEW010000480.1 GCA_022425745.1 Rubripirellula sp. | reverse complement strand
GATTATGCACGGTGACATCATTCGGAATATAAGAAGGTATCACCCAATCGTGGGGCATTATCACACGGCAGGAAATCCAGGACGCGGAGAATTGAATGATTCGCAAGAAATCAACTATCCGCCAGTTATTCGAGCTATCCTTGATACTGGATACGATGGATTCATTGCACAGGAGTTCATTCCGACATCAGACGATCCTATTGAATCACTTCGACAGGCCTACGAAGTGTGCGATGTCTAGACGCTCAAGATATATCTTGTGATAGAACTCTCGAAAATCACTGCTCCAGCTACCAGTCTTCGTAATATCTAATCCTTAATTAATGCTTCGTCTCTTTTGCAGCAAATCTTCGCTTTCCGGTTCCCTATACTTCCGAGGTTAACTCTCGAGAAGGAACTAGTTCATGACAGCTGCAAAGAGCCCGGATTTTCCAACTAATTATCAGGCATTAGTGGACTCGGGTTGGAAAACACGGTCGGTAAAAGAGGAGATGAAAGCGAATCTAATCTCCATTCTAGAAAGCGGAGAAGATCCATTCGCGGGGATTGTCGGGTATGAGGATACAGTGATTCCTGAAGTGAATCTTGCGGTTCTCGCCGAGCATGACATGCTGTTTCTAGGTGAGAAGGGGCAAGCCAAAAGTCGAATGATGCGTCTTCTGGTGGGCTTGCTGGATGAATGGATCCCCTACATAGACGACCCCCGCCTGTCGGTTCATGAAGATCCCAGTAAACCAATTACATCTCTGGGGAAAACACTGGTCAGCGAGACGCGTCCAGAAGATTTGTCAATTGCGTGGTGGCATCGAGAGCAACGCTACGCGGAAAGGTTGGGGCCGGGTACCAAATTCGCAGATATCATCGGAGAAATTGATCCAGCGAAACTTACAGGCGGTGTCAGTCTAGGGGCTGAAGAGGCGTTGGCATTCGGGCTAATTCCGAGAATGCATCGGGGGATCTTTGCGATGAACGAACTCCCCGAGTTGGACGATCTCGTCCAAGTGGGTTTATTCAACATCCTTGAGGAAAGAGATGTCCAGATACGTGGATATCCAATTCAATTTGACTTGGATATTTCAATTCTGTTTTCAGCGAATCCATCGACGTACAACCGAAGCGGTAAAGTGATCCCCCAGCTAAAGGATCGAATTGGTTCCTTGATTAGGACCCATTATCCGAACGATCGGGAGCTTGGAATCGAGATCTTGCAGCAGGAAGCATCTGCATCTTTGCTCGGTTCCTACCCAGTGCAGGTTCCATTATTTATGTATCAAGTTCTGGAGGAGATAACGGTTCAAGCAAGAAAGAGTAAGTTTGTTGATCATGCGTCAGGTGTATCAGCAAGGTTTTCATTGGCTAATTTCCGGACGATGGTTGCATCCGCTCGGAGAAGGTCAATCCTGCATCAAGAGCGTCCCGCCGTACCTAGAATCAGTGACCTTGGGCATCTTTACACAAGTGCAACCGGCAAGCTCGAACTTGACATGATGGGAACCCATCAGATGAGTGAGAAGCAGGTGATGGACAACGTGATCGCGGACTCAATACGAACTGTTTTCGAAGAATATGTTGATCAGCACGGATTGGAAGCGATCGCTGAGATTTTTAGAAAAGGTTTTCGTGTTGAAGTTGGCGATTTATTGCCGAGCTCTGCTTACGCGGAAAGACTACAGCATGTGCCCAAAGCTTGGGAACTCGCGTTTCAAGTTAATGCCGCAGAGAATGAAGCGGTAAGGGCGAGTTGCGTCGAGTTCATTTTGGCTGGTATGTATTGCACGGATAGAATCAGTCGGAGCCAAAGACACGGTAAGATTGAATATGAAATCTGATCAAAGTCCACAGCAGAAATTGGGCGGTGTGATTCACTCCTACCAGAAATATGATCCGGTTCAGTTCCCTCCACCCAATCAACCACCGCCAGACCTCGTGACGCCAGCGTTTGAGCAAGCGCTCTGGTACGGTCAATTTGAGAATCTTACCGCGGAGGATCTAGCGCGTGCGGTGCGACTTGATTTGAGTCAGATAGCTGGGCTTGGTCCGAGCTTGGATTCTTTGAGGGCATTGCTTGAAGAGAGAAAGCGCAAAGTTTTAAGCACCTACGAGACACGTTCTGTGCAAAAGAAAGCTCGTGTCAATTACACATCTGTGGTCAAAAAAGTTAAAGTCCCAAAGAAGCAAGAGAAGCTGTTCAGGAAGGCGGTGATCCAAGAACAGCCGTACCTGATTGAACGCTTATGGTATCACGCCGGCGATGATCAAGGCTTGCTCGCACGAAGCTTGCTTCAAGTCATGGAGGCGATGAATAAGAAGCACCAAATTGAGCAGTTGGGCTGTGATTATGAGTTCACTGGACGGGAGTCGCTGAAGATCGCTCAAGCGATTGAAGTAAAGGAAGAGTTGGAAAAGATCGACGAGTTGCTTAAGCAGTTGGACGAAGCGCGTGAAAACTCGCAGATTGGACTAATTGATTTTGAATCGCTATCTGAGTTTGCATCGGCTGAAGACATGCAGCAATTGGAGCAGATGCGTCGTCAGATTGAGCGGTTACTTCAGGAGCAAGCAGAGCGACAAGGTCTCGAACGGGATCATTCAAATGATGGTGGCTACCGGTTAACTCCGCAGGCATACAAAATATTTCAAGGTCGATTGCTGGAACGATTGTTCAGTCAAATGACACCTTCAAAGCATGGGCAACATCCCTCATCTTTGCACGGTGAGGGTGCTGTAGAAAAACAGAAAACTCAGCCGTACGAGTATGGAGATGCATTATCTCATTTGGATTTAACGCAAACGGTCATTAATGGGTTGATAAGGCAAGGGCCCGATAGGCCATTCACTTTTCATCCATCTGATATGGAAGTGCATCAAACGCAGCATCATCCAAAATGCGCGACGTGCGTCATCATGGATATGAGTGGTTCCATGCGTTATGACGGTCAATACGTGAATGTAAAGAGAATGGCCTTGGCGATGCAGGGATTAATTCAGAGTGAATATCCTGGTGACTTTCTTCGATTCATCGAAATGTATACGTTCGCCAAAGTCTGTCAGCCTGGCGAGATTTTAAATCTAATGCCAAAGCCTGTGACTATCCATGATCCGTGGGTTCAGTTGTGGGCTGACATGAGTGATCCGGAGATTAGTGAGCAACAGATTCATCCGCATTTCACCAATATTCAGCATTCCTTGCAGCTAGCACGCCGCCAGCTAATGAATTGTGACACGCCAAACAAGCAGATCGTGCTGATTACCGATGGCTTACCGACGGCTCATTTCGAAGATGAAAAGTTGTTCATGCTTTATCCACCGGATCCAAGAACAGAGTTGGCAACAATGAGAGAGGCTGCTCAGTTGCAAAAAGAAGGCATCACAATCAATATTTTTCTGGTGCCGAGTTGGTCACAAAATCAGGAAGACATTCAATTTGCACAGAGGCTGGCAAAGAGTACTGGCGGCCGAGTTGTTTTCACGAGTGGCAACGATCTTGATCGTTTTGTGCTGTGGGATTACGTCAATCATCGACGTGAGATCATCAATTGAATAACCATTTAGATGCAGCGTGATCTCCGCTTGAATCTGAACCCGCAAGCAGTCGTTACGGAAAAAGATCGAACCGTCAAACCACTCAAAGTTTGGCTTCGTTGGGAAGTAAGTCACTCTCGAGAAGGTGGCAGTAGGAGTCATACCTCCTAGCGTCAATTTTTCCATCTGCGACTGCGTCCTTCACTTTGCACTGATCTTCACTGAGGTGAAGGCAGTCCGCGTACTTGCAGCCATTTACAAACGGCCTGAGGTCCGGCATCAAGCCGGCGACTTCATTAGCGTGAATGTCCCAAAGTTGAAATTGTCGGATGCCTGGGGTGTCAAAAACTGCGCCCCCTGAATCCAATGGGATTAGCTGAGCTGCTGTTGTCGTGTGGCGACCTTTCTCATTGTCCTGGCTCACTGAGGCAACCGCTAAACCGAGTCCAGGTTGTATCGCATTCAAGAGACTGCTTTTGCCTACCCCGCTCTGCCCTGCTAACGCTGTCTGTTTACCGCTAAGCAATGTCTTTAAGTACGAGATGTTTTGTTGTTTTTCAGCTGATGTGTGAAGCACGCGGTAGCCTAATGAAGCGTAACAACCCGTGGTTTGTTGTAAATGAATCGGGTTAACTAGGTCAATTTTGTTCATGACCACCACCGGTTTTACTCCGCAATATTCTGCTGTGAGTAGAAATCGATCAATTAGGGCAGGCTTCATGCTTGGCTCGGCAGCACTTGCAATGATCAGCAGGTAGTCGACATTTGAAACGAGAATGTGCTGTTGGCCGCGGCTAGTTCGGCTGATAACGCCACTCCTCGGTTCCACACTCTCAATCATGCCATCTTTAGGTGATGCCGCACGGAGGCGAACGCGGTCGCCGGCAACCACCGCGCTTCGTTGATCAATATTGAGTGACTTAAGTACTTGCCGCAAAGCACACTCATACATCTGGCCATCTTCGCCCAGTACTCGGCTTTTCAGCCCATGCACACTGATAACGCGACCATTGACGAGGTTATGAGCATCAGGGCGATCTTCTGAGTCGTGATGTTCGAAGAATGTTCGCTTCCTCGTCAGCTCACCCTTACCACTGACCCGCTCACCTTGACTCGCATCCGCTAGCGTGTCCCGATCACCCGTGTGAAAGTCTCGCGTTAAATCACTTTGCCGCACCCGATCTTGGTACTTTTTCTTGAAGCTTGCTCGTTGTTTCTGACGTTTCTTCTTGGCCATTAGGTGTCGCGCTAGGCGATGTGGGTTATCCGGCTGAGTGAGAGCTTAACAACGAGAAAGGTCTTCATCTGGAGTTATTCAGGATTGTCTTGACGGCTATCATCATTTTCAGCTGACGCGTCAGACGAAATTTCTGATTCGTTTTCACTTGCTTTAGGTTGAGAGTTCATCCTTGATTGAATCGACGGCCCGATCAAGTCTGTCAATTCTCTATCACCAAGCTCTTCATGTTCTAACAATGCTTTGGTAATTTTTTCCAGTTCGACTCGATGTTCCCTTAGCAGCTGTTCAGATTTCTGATCTGCTTCCAAAAGTATTCTCGCGACTTCCTCGTCGATAAGCTCCTGAGTGTGTTCGCTGAATTGTCTCGACTGATGAATCTCTCGTCCCAGAAAAGGATCTTCATCACTTGTCTTGTAGCTAACGGGGCCTATTTTGGGGCTCATTCCCCAGTGCGTCACCATTTTTCTTGCGATACTCGTTGCGCGTTCAAGATCATTTTCAGCGCCTGCGCAGGTCTCGTTGTAAATGATTTTTTCTGCTGCTCGACCACCCAATAAGACAATGAGTTGATGGTCAAGTTCCTTGCGGCTGATGCTCAATCTGTCCTCGTTGGGTACATATTGCGTCACTCCGAGGGCGCGTCCACGCGGAATGATGGTGACTTTGTGTACCATGTGCGCTCCATCAAGATGCCAAGCAGTAAGCGTGTGTCCGGCTTCGTGGTACGCAGTCTTTTCTTTTTCGCTATCTTGCAAAACCTCTTCTCTTTTCGCACCCATCAGGATTTTATCCCGGGCATAATCAAAATCGCTCATATCCACGATTTTTTTGTTTTGTCTCGCGGCCCAAAGTGCTGCCTCGTTCACCATGTTTTGGATGTCAGCACCAGTGAGTCCAACGGTTCCAGCTGCAAGACGACGAAGTTCAACGTCTTCTGCCAATGGGACATCTCGAACGTGGACTTTGAAGATTGCTTCACGGCCTTTCATGGTGGGGCGTCCAACCGTGATATGACGATCAAATCGTCCAGGACGCAATAATGCTGGATCAAGCACGTCAGGCCGGTTGGTTGCAGCAACCACGATCACTGCTTGATTAGCAGCAAAGCCGTCCATTTCTCCAAGAATCTGATTTAGCGTTTGTTCACGCTCATCATGCCCACCGCCTAATCCAGCACCACGTTGGCGACCAACAGCATCGATTTCATCGATGAAAATGATTGCCGGGCTGCTTTCCTTGGCGGTCTTGAACAGATCTCTGACTCGACTGGCGCCAACACCCACGAACATTTGGATGAACTCGCTACCATTTACAGAGAAAAACGGAACGCCAGCTTCGCCCGCGACAGCTCGCGCGAGAAGCGTTTTCCCTGTTCCGGGAGGACCGTTTAAAAGCACGCCTTTGGGGACGCGGCCGCCAAGTTTCTGGAATTTATCAGGTGTCTTGAGAAATTCCACAATCTCTTCTAGATCCGCTTTAACTCCTTCGAGACCAGCAACATCTTTGAAGGTCACCATTTTTTCACTGGCTTCAAATCGTTTCGCTGGACTTTTGCTGAATCCAGACAGAAAACCGCCGCCCATGATGTCGCTTCGTGTGCGACGGAGCATGGTGAAGAGGAAAAATAGAATCACCAAGGGGAGTCCCACCAAGGCAATGAAATAGATTACTTGCTGGGTGTTGTCGGGCTCAAGATAGTTGTAGCGAACGTTTTGTTGTTTTAATTGTGATTCGAGTTGAGTCACCCAGCCAGCATCAGTGGGGCGATTAAAAACGAATTTCTCGTCGTACTGAGTTGGTTCGGTTTCAGAGTCGTTGCTGTTGCGAGAGAGTTCGGTTGATTCCGGTTTCTGAGACTCCGGAATCTCCGGTCGAGTCACAAATTTCCCGTAAACTCGTCGTTCGGAAATACCTACTTCTTCAATGTTGCCTTTGTCGAGTTCCGCCTGAAAGAAGCTGGCGGTGATTAAAGATCGTTCTTCGCCGCGATTGTAGAAGAGCAAGACGACGAGCGCAGCAATTAGGATCGCGATAAATAGCGAGTTGTTCCCTCGGCGATTCTCTTGTTGCTCAGGCGAACTAGAGTCTCGTTGATCAGTCTTCTTTTCCATTTTTTGCCTTTTGGCGATATCAATACCTAGAGGTACCGGCTCATCTGGGGGCTATCCGAGTGTTTTGGAGCACTCGTTGGCCGGATAGATCCTTTTCTCACTGTATTGTAGTGGTTAACAAGTGAGATGACTAACCGACTCGATCAAAGCTTTTTATGATTTGAACAGGCAGCTCAAAAGCACTCGGAAAATTTAATGTTTTGGTAAAAAACCAGTTTATTCTGGGAATTACCCGCGTTTTGCCAATCTGATTGCAATGACGGTAGGATACTCCGGCGTGTAAAAGCGAGCGGGCTCTACCCCGCCCCTTCTGTACCGTGAAAACAGCAAGGATTTCACACGGATAGGGATATGAAGCCAGCCAAGCCCCGAGCTGTTTCCCGCGTTTATTCGTTGGTGCTGCTTAATCTGGTGAGAATCTTGAGACCTAGAACTTTCTGGTTGCATCAGGGTTTGCTCAGGTCTCGGTGAGTCTCAGCGAGCTGGAGATGTTTTTCTAATTCTTTCTCGGTGATCCTGCGTATCAAAAGGATTTCTTCTCGAGTGAACCCTTGTGCTAGGAGTCGGTGGCTCCAGTACGCATCGGAGCCAATCCAAACTCGATCCAAATCGGAATGCTCCTGCTGGGAATGATCCTCAGTTGCCCCAATTTTGGGTGTGTCAGAAAGGTGTTCTGCTGTATTCCTAACGGCGGAGTTGTTTTGGCGTAAAGCCGTTGTCTGTGATTCTTCGAGGGGCGTTCCGACTATTTGTTCATGTGTCCGTTGAATCACCTCAATGATGTCGGGGCCAAATTGCTCTGAGTTGGATTCACCGATCCCTTTAATGGCCTTGAGTTGATCCATGTTTTTGGGCAGTGCCAAAGCGATCCGCTCGAGCGTTGCATTGGTGAGCACTTTAAATGCAGGGAGTCCGAGGGCTGCCGATGTTTTCCTTCTCCAGCGTTTTAAGGCTGCAGTTGTCTCTTCAGCTAACGGATTGTGGAATTGATGATCATTGGATTGTTCTTGGGTCCCAAGATGATTGTCGTTTGGGACTTGAGGTTCGGGATTAGCGTGTGATGAAGAGGGTGATTCGATGGATTCTATATTTTGTGTTGCTTGGATAAGACTATTTGCGAGTTCTTTGGGCAAATGAAATCCGTCAGGCATTGGACTTCTACCGTGCATGATTTCTCGTCCAATCTCGGTCATGTGAATGGTGGGTCGACGCTGTTCGATTTCTTGCTGAACGACCAATCCGAATTCGCTCAAGCGGTCCATGATGGAAGTGACTTCGGCTTGCTTCATCGTTGACAGCAATCCATAGGTGCTAAGTTGATTGAGTCTCCATTGCGAAAGCTTCTTGCTTTTCGATCCGCAAAGCATCTGCGCTACCATGTTTTTGCCAAAGCGACCATGCATGCGAGTAACACCGCTCAAGACAATCTGAAGGCCGCGAGTTAGATACAATTGCTCTTGTTGATTGAGGTTTAGATTAGTTCGAGTTTGTGTTGAATCATTGCTTTGTGCGTTGGGAAAGCAGCGGTCGCAGTTCCCGCAATCCTTTGGATTGATTTCGCCAAAGTAATCTAAAATAACTTGTTGCCGACATTTCGGATTTCGCGCAAATCGAATGACTGACTCGAGTTTCTCGTATTCAGCCGATTTTCTGATGTTGAGTTGAGGGAAGTCGATATTTAAATCTTTGAATTTGCGATTGCGGTCAAGGAAATGGATTCCTCTTCCTCTAAACGGTGGCACGTAGTCGAATGTTTTTAGTTTACAGAGGTCTTTCAGTGCGCGATTGAGTTGTGCTTTTTCTACACCTGCAACTTTTGCGAGCCATTTAGGTGTCGTGTAAACGTCCTCGCCGCGGCGGTTGCCGACGACGGTTTCAACAGCCTGAAGAACTTTACGTCGAATCTTGGCTTCGACGGGAACTAAATCCAGCAGGGTTGGGACGTCCGAATCAATACGGATCACCGCTTGATTCGAATTGCTGTCGAGTCTTTTTAGGACACCCGTTTTCGCGAGTAATTGTTCCGCGGTGCTAATCGCTTCGCTGCTGTCCTTTGTGCCGATCAATTCACGAACTTCCTCCAGTGTTAGTTCGATTGGATCTTCATCTCTTGAGAGCAGGAAGTCGTATACTTGCTCGACAGTGTCTTTTGATGGATAGCGATTCTCGATGAAGAATTCTTGGACATATCGATCGCTATAAGAAAAGAGCAGTAAGCACTCGCTAGGTTTTCCATCTCGCCCTGCCCTGCCCGCTTCTTGGTAGTAGGCTTCTAAGCTGCCTGGAATGTTGTAGTGGACGACGAATCGAATATCTGATTTGTCGATGCCCATGCCAAATGCATTTGTCGCTACGATGGCCGAGAGTTCACCACTCATAAAACGCTCTTGCGTTTGTTTTCGCAAGGCTGGGTCTAATCCAGCATGGTAGACGCCAATGGGTTGGTCGGTGGTCGCATTGATTGCCTCGGCAATTTCTTCACATCGTTTGCGAGTTGCGGCATAAATGATGCCGGAGCCAGTTTGCTGGCTGAGATACTGATGCAGTGAATCCGCTTTTTCTTTGTCTGAATTGCAGTGTTTGACGCAGAAGCGAAGGTTGTCTCGGCTGAAGCCGGTGACGAAGATCTGTGGTTGTTTGAGGTTTAGGAGCTGTGCAATGTCATCTCTGACAGCGGGGGTTGCTGTCGCGGTTAGCGCGATCGTTTGAACCTGATTCAAGTACCGATCGCGAAAATGACCAAGTCTTGCGTAGTCAGGACGAAAGTCATGCCCCCATTCGCTCACGCAGTGTGCTTCATCCACCGCCAATAGGTCAATCTTGCAGCGATTGATGGTGTCGATGAATCGGCCATTCCTCAGTCGCTCCGGTGCCACGTAGATCAAATCTAGTTCATTGGTCTCCATGCGTTGCATCACGCTGTTTTGCTCAGCGACAGTAAGACTGCTGTTGATCAGTTCAGCTTTGATGCCCAGTCGTTGCAAAGTGTCAACTTGGTCTTTCATCAAGGCGATCAATGGGGAAATGACAATGCTCAAGCCCGACCGCATGAGGCTTGGGAGTTGGTAGCAAAGGCTTTTTCCTCCGCCTGTTGGCATGACACACATCACGTCATCACCGTTTAGTATCGCGTCTACTACTTCTTGTTGACCCGCTCGGAACTCTTTGAGACCCAAGATGGACAGGAAAGATTCGGGGGCTGCAGCGTCAGCCATGTAAGTTCAGTCCAAAAAGTCTAGGTGTGCTACCGACCGGCTATTCGGTTTGATCGGATAATCCATTTGATACAATTAGCAGTATAGGCGGTACTTTGCCCGTACAAAGGTCATGCTGGGTAGGATGTTTGCCGCCGCATCAAGTTCCTCATTTTTGGATCGCCATGAGAGCCCTTTCTTTGCAGGATTCTGTTGTAACCTTCCGTGAATCGGTGCAAGAGCCGCATAAATGTGAGGGTGAAGTACTCGTTGATGTGATTCTTGCTGGAATCTGCGAAACGGATTTGCAGTTGTGTAAAGGCTACATGGGTTTTTCCGGTATCCTCGGTCATGAATTTGTCGGGGTGGCGCGCGAGGGGCGTTATGCCGGGCACCGTGTTGTTGGAGAAATTAATTGCATTTGTGAACGATGTGAATGGTGTTTAAATGGATTGGGGAATCATTGTCCGTCCAGAACCGTTCTTGGGATACTTAACCGAGATGGGGCTTTTGCCGACACGATGCTGATTCCAGAACGGAACCTGCATCGTGTACCAGATTCAGTCAGTAACGAGCGGGCAGTTTTTACTGAGCCTTTAGCGGCCGCAATTCAGATTTCAAAACAGATTGATTTGGTCGGTAAGCGAGTTGCCGTCTTGGGGGACGGACGACTTGGAATCCTTTGTGCACAAGCAATACGGCTTTCAACCGACGCAGTAGTGGTGGTCGGCAAACATCCTGAGAAGCTTGCAAGATTCCAGGGGCTCGGATTTGAATGTTATGAGCTGAGCAAACTTGATTATCGAACATCATTTGATGTCGTGGTCGACTGCACTGGATCGCCAACCGGCTTGGAAGCGGCATGTGGTTTGGTGAAGCCGCGGGGTGTAGTCGTTTTGAAGACAACCGTGGCTGGCGAGCATCAGTTGTCGCTCGCTTCACTAGTCATTAACGAGGTCACCGTTGTTGGTTCTCGTTGTGGGCCTTTTGATGAGGCTCTCTCAGTGCTGGAGGCAGATGCCATTGATTTGACTGGTATGGTCAGCCATCGCTTCCCACTTGAGCGGGGAGTTGAGGCGATGCGAGTTGCTGCATTACCAGGTAGTTTTAAGGTCTTGCTTGATCCGCAGCGGTGACGTTTTTGTGGCAACGAATCAGTTCGTGTTATGAATGAACCGAATTGAGTTGTTGGATAACCCGTTGCACGATCTGTTCGATCGTATCGTGAGGCAGAGGCTGAGTATCACTCGCGTCCGTAAACTGTGAGACCAAAGAATCGATTTCTCGTTGCGTTCTGCTGACCAGTTCTCGCTGCTGATCGGATAAGGGAACTCTCCCCGCGCCGAGATCCCAGCCTCGAGATCTTGCGCCCGCTCTGAATCCTTCAGGGAATTCACCCAAAGAGATCATCGCGTCAAAGAGAGGGATCAGTTGGTATTGCAACCGCATCGCTTCGTCGATTGATCCATCAACAACATTTCTGTAGATCGCTTTGGTTAATTCAGGAACGACGCCACTGGTCGCGTTCGTGCCGCCATCGGCACCGGCTAAAAGCATAGGAGCTAGAGAGGCATCCCAGCCGGTAAGGAAAGTGAAATCGTCGCGCATCGGACGGATGGCGGAAATCATTCGCATCATATTAGGAAGGTCGCCGCTGCTGTCTTTGATTCCGACGACACGTGGGAATTCTGCTGCAAGGCGTACCACCGTATCAACATCAATCGGTGATGCGAACAGTGGGATGTTGTATAGCGTCACGTCTACTTCAACATTCTCTGCTATCTCGCGAAAGTACGCATAAACACCTTCACTGCTTAGGCGATAATAAAAAGGGGCTACGATGGCAACTGCTCGCACTCCAAGTTCACCATAAGCGTCACAAGCTTCAATGGTTGCTTTTACATTTGCTTCTGCCGCACCCGCCAAGACCGGAACACGTCCCGCTGTTTGGTCAACAACAATACTTACGATTTGTCGCCTTTCTTCCGCAGAAAATCTAACAAATTCCCCCGTGCTTCCGTTCGGGTATAGGCCATCGACGCCTCGCTCTATCAACCAGTCGACATAGCCTCGTAGCTTCTGTTCGTCGACCCGACCATCAGCATCGACTGGGGTAATGTTGGGCGTCAGGATTCCCGTAATTCTTTCTGCCATTGTTATAAATGTGTAACCGAGAGGGTGGGTGGGTGGATAGACATAGAACCGTAGCTCTCCGTCCCTATGCGGCTGTCAGTGCGGCGTATCTCTATAAC
>JAKMEW010000453.1 GCA_022425745.1 Rubripirellula sp. | reverse complement strand
CTTGGGGAGTGAGTGATCAAAGTTCCGAATTCAGGCGTCGTCCGCTGATTAGGGTCTCGGGCAGCGAGATTCTTAATACTAGGCTAAGTTTTGAATCATGTCTTCGAAACACTTTCTCTGTTGGATCAAAGCCTTCACCTTATCTGCTGGATTGGTTCTCGCTTCGAGTAGGATCCACCCGTGGTAATGCACCGATGCGAATAGCTCGAAAAGTTTCTTGTAGGGATATTGGCCTTCGTTTAGTTCCCTAACGTGAACGGTATCGCCAAAGCGATCTTGCACCATTTGAAAGTTTTTTTCGAGTCCTTCTCCATCCAGGTCTGCATCGTTTGAATTCCAGCAAATCGTAGCGTTTGAGTGGTCAGCAACTTTGAATATATCCCGCATTACCGGAAGGCTACTTGTCTCTTTGCCGTGAACCTCAACTCGAATCTGTTGGCCATACCCCTCGCCATACTCTGCGACTTCATTAAGAGCGTTGCCGATCTGTTCGATTGTTTTTTTGGGCTCGACCCCTTTGCTAAAACCATTCGGTTTCACTTTTACTCCTGAACCCCCGCAGTCATGCATTAGTTGAATCAGGCTTTTGGTGAAGTCAATATTTTGCTGCAGTTTCTGCGGATCGCTTTCGTGATATTGCGCGTTGGAACCGTATCCAACAAGTTCTACGGGACTGTCAGAAAATCGCTTTCTTACCTCGGCACGTTCCCGCTGGCTTAGTTGTGGCTCAACACTATGGGCGTGTTCTGTTCTCAATTCAACTCCGTTGATTCCAGCTGTTTCGCATTCTTCGAGAAGTTCAGGCAGTTTCATGTCTTGTCCCCACAGGTAGGTCACCAGACCGAACCTCATTAGTGGTTGCTCGGCTCTTTCGGCCATGATCGATGCATGGGGTAGCAGGGAACTTGCGAATCCCGTTAGAAGAGACTGTTGGATAAAGGATCGTCGTTTCATTCGATGTGTAATTAACTAGGGTGAGGATGCTGGGGGGCGCAGGGATTTACCTTTTGAGCGACGCTGTAGCATAGCGTTTTAGCTTGCAGGTTAATGCAGATAAGTTCGCGAACCATTTGCTTTTGTTCTGTGTGATTAAATTCCTGCGGCGATTAAATATTTGCGCCCTCCGCCAGACTGTCTTATTTCAGTTTCAACGGTGCCGTAATCTGCGTATGGTTTTCAAAAAGGTTCGTTTAATCGGAGCGGGTTTGGTGATGTTGCTCGAACGTGATAAATTTGATTTTGGACGGCAGTTTTCTTTTGCCGCCGCGACGGATTACCTCATTTTGTGAGTGCTTGTTATGCGTTGGTGTGGCTTATTGCCTTCTTTTTTGCTGTACCTTGCTTCTGCTTTTGGGCAAGAGATCGTTGCCCATCGTGGTGCCTCAGCGGACGCCCCTGAAAATACGCTTGCTGCGTTTAAACTGGCATGGGAGCAGGGGGCGGATGCGATCGAGGGTGACTTTTATCTGAGTGCGGACCACGAGATTGTCTGCATTCATGACAAAGATACGGAACGCACCGCGCCCGGGCAGACTGTTCGCAAGGTAGCGGAGTCAACGTTGGATCAATTGAAGCAATTGGACGTTGGTAAATGGAAAGATGAGCGATTCGAAGGTGAGCGGATTCCAACGATTGAAGAAGTTTTCGCCGTGATTCCCAGGGGCAAGAAAATCCTCATCGAAATTAAATGCGGCCCCGAAATCGTTCCCCACCTCAAGACGAGACTCGCTCTATCATCTCTTGAGGATGATCAGGTTTTGATCATCTGTTTCAATGCGGAGGTGGTTCGCGCGGTTCGCGAGGCCATGCCGCAGTACAAAGTAAATTGGTTGACAAGTTATCGACAGGTTGCAAGCACCAAGCTTTGGTTCCCCGATGTGGATTATGTGATCAAGCAATTGAAGGAAACAAAGGCGACAGGTTTGGGTACTCAAGGAAGAACTCATGTTGTAAATCAAGTATTCGCTGACAAGGTTGCCAGTGCCGGCTTTGAGCTACACGTTTGGACGGTGAACGATCCGAAGGACGCTTCATACTTTTCCGCTCTGAAATTCGATTCCATCACAACTGACCGCCCGCGATTGATTCGAGACGCTCTTGCCAAGGATGTATCCCCGACTGCATCCCGTCGGTCCGTGCCCGCTTACCAACTCGAGAGGCAGGTGGTGAGAAATGGGTATGACGGCAAACATTGCTGGGTTCATGCTCGGGCAGGCGTGGTGAGGCAAACTAATGATCGATCTGTCTCTCGCTTGGTTCTTACTTCTCAGTTATTAGATGTGAAGGGGTCCGACACATTTTCGGCGATTAGTTCGGCTGCAAGCAGTGACTTTGGTGAGACTTGGTCAGAACTTCGCCCACAAGAAGGTTTTGCTCGCTGGAGAGTTGGGCCAGAGATGGAGGAGACGATCTGTGATTTTACGCCAGCTTGGCACGAGGCAACCGGTTGCCTTCTTGGGACGGGACAATCGGTCCGATATCTCGACGGCAAGGTGATGAAGGTTCGTCCTCGTTACACCGCCTATTCAATCTACGAGCCAACTTTAGATACGTGGTGCCCACCCAAGCAATTGAAGATGCCGGAAGCAGTTCGATTCAGTAATTGTGGCGCTGGAAGCGTGCAGCGTTTTGATGAGAAAGATGGAACGATTCTGCTTCCTGTTTACTTTAAATCGCCCGAAGAGAGTGACTATGCGGTTACCGTTTGTCGATGTTCCTTCGATGGGAAGGAAATGCGATATTTGGGTCACGGCGATGAGTTAACCGTTAGCGGTGGCAGGGGACTCTACGAGCCATCGATAACCAAGGTTGGTGGTCGTTATTTTCTAACGCTACGTAGTGATCAAACGGGGTATGTCTGTAGCAGCGACGATGGACTCCATTACACCGAGCCGATTCCTTGGTTGTTCGATGACGGAGAAAATCTTGGTAATTACAACACGCAGCAGCACTGGGTGGATCACGACGGGCAGCTTTATCTTGTTTACACTCGTCGTGGTGCAGATAACGATCATGTCTTCAGGAATCGCGCACCGCTCTTCATGGCCGAGGTTGACCCGGTGAACTTGTGTGTTCGTCGAGCGACCGAGCAGGTGATCGTGCCAGAACGTGGAGCACGCCTAGGGAATTTTGGCGTGCTGAAAATTGATGACAACACGACTTGGGTGGTTGTCAGCGAGTGGATGCAGACATGGCGTCAATCGTCGGTAGTGATGCCGGTAGATAACCCCTACGGTTCGGACAATAGCATTTACATTGCCAAAATCAAATGGAATGCATCGTGATGCTTTCGCCGTTGCTGCTGCGCTCAATTTGATCGAACGCTTGCCTCAAACGTCATGGCGTTGCGGTCGCTCAGGAATCTTCACGGTTGCTGATTCTTTCTGCGCTCATTCTGGCTAGAGGATTTCAAACACCGCTTCGACTTCAACCGCGACTCCAGTTGGTAGTGCGGCAAATCCGACTGCACTCCTCGCGTGATAGCCATCCGAATCTTTTCCGAAGATTTGATGTGCGAGATCTGAGGCACCGTTGATGACGAGGTGTTGATCGGTGAAATCTGGTGCTGAGTAAACCATGCCGAATAGTTTGATCACGCGCAGGTTATCGAGTGTACCGTGGGTTGCATGGACGCTGCGTAGGATTTTCTTGAAACAATCTTTCGCTGCTTCGTAGCCTTCTTCGACGGAAAGGTCTTTGCCCAAAACCCCCTTCAGATCACTAACATGACCTGACGTGATCAGTTGGTTGCCACTTTGGATGCAGAGATTCAGGTAGCCTTTCTCCTGCGGATCCAAAGAAACTCCCAGTTCAATTGCCTTGTCTTGTGCACCCATGATTCAGTAATTCCCGTGGTGTTGAATGAAGTGAAGTTGTTTGATTTGAGTTTTGAGTGACCGCATCGGATGGTTGTCCCAGATGCAATCTAGTCGCTGTCTTGCTGATCGCTAAGGGGTGGAGCGATATGCCACGGTAATAGAAAGAGGTTCAGTTTTGATGCGATCAATCTGCGTCTCAATGGTCTCGGTACCGGCTTTCTCATCGTTCACGACAACCTTCCAGGTACCGGGCAAAGCGAGGTATGAGGTGTTGCGACTACCGTTGAAGACGACAACGATTTCCCGCCATGTGTCAAGATTGGCAGCATCGCCAAGACGGTAAGCGTGAACAGTTGGTTGGTCGGTTAGGAGTCTTTGGAAGTGTCGATCAACATCTTGCTTTGTCGTCATGCGAAAGGCAGGATGCTTTTTTCTAAGTTCAATGAGTCCGCGATAGTATTGGTAGGTGGAAAGGTTCTCTGTCTTAAGGCTCCATTTGATTGGATTGACATCGGGATCATTGGAGTTGTAGCTGTTTTTGACTCCATTTTTGGACCGTAGGAATTCATCTCCAGCATGCAGGAATGGAATGCCCTGTGAGGTGAGAACGATCCCGATTGCAAGACGATCCATTCGCTTGTGTTCATCTCTGCTCAGCTCTGGAGTGGATAGTAGAATTTTATCCCAGAGGCAGTGATCGTCATGTGCCGAGACGTATTGAACTGTCTCGTTAGGCGTTTTCACGGGAATTCCATCGGCTGTAATCTGACCTTTCAGGTTACCGATAAACTCATTCGCTCCATTTCTGAGGGTTCCTGTCTGTACAAATCCCGGTGCTTCGGGATCCCAGACCGGGCCTTTGACTGTATCCCGAATTCCATCGTTAAAGGCTGCAATGTTTGTTCCACTGACATTGGCTTGAGTCATCATTTGCTCGGCGGGCAAATTTCGTTCCATTGTCCAACCTTCGCCATAAATCAGGACGCTAGGGTTGATCCGTTTGGCTTCTTGGTAGATCTCATTCATCGTTTTCCGATCAATGAGCCCCATCAGGTCAAAGCGGAATCCATCGACGTGATATTCGTTGATCCAAAAGCGGATAGTATCGACGATGAACTTGCGCACCATCGGTCGCTCGGTGGCCAAGTCGTTGCCGCAACCGCTTGAACCACAATAAGACCCGTCCTCATTAAAACGGTAGAAATAATACGGTGCGACTCGGTCAAAGATGGATCCGTGATTGATTCCGGTAGCAGCTGTATGATTAAAGACGACATCTAAGATGACACCCATCTTTCGGTTATGGAAAGCTTGAACGAGTTGTTTTAATTCCTTTTGACGAGAAAGGTCGTGTGGGTTGGAAGCGTATGATCCTTCGGGGGTTTGGAAGAACGTGGTTCCATAGCCCCAGTCATACCAGTCATAGTTTTCGACGGATTGCGTTTCGTCACCAAAGGGGTAGTCTTGAATCGGAAGTAGATGGACGTGGGTCACACCGAGTTCAGAGAGGTGATCGATTCCCGTGGTAAGTCCCTCAGCGTTGACCGTTCGCGGTTGAACTGCACCTAGGTATTTGCCTCGTTTGTTGTTCGAGACTCCGGAGGAAGAGTCGATCGTGAAGTCTCGAAGATGCACTTCGTAGAGGACTGCGTCAGTGTTATTTCTTAGGGTAACAAAGTTGTCTGCGTCCCAGTCGGCAGGATCAGATCGACCAAGGTCCGCGATGACACTTCGTCCGCTATTTGCGGCGCATACTCTGGTGTACGGGTCAGCCACGAGGACGGTGTGGGTTTCGCCGGTATCGATATTTTGATGTTCAATTTGGTAGAGATATTCGATTCCGAGCAGGTTGTTCTCTATGTGGGCGTTCCAAGTTCCCGCCTCGGCTTTTTGCATTTCTAGCTGATCATGAGATGCTGGTTCACCCGCGCGGAAAAGCTGCAGGGTTACCGATTTTGCCGTCGGTGCCCAGAGTTTGAATGTCGTTGCCTGAGATGTGCAGGCCACTCCAAGGTCATCGCCGCCGTAGACCGGAAGTTGGTCAAAGTCGGGACGCCGTGGAGGAAGGGTTTCTGTGTCGTGATCGATTGCTGTATCCAGTGTTCCCAAAGAGGTGATGGCTCCCTCTTGCGCAGATGTCTTTTCAGTCATGTCCGCTGTCATGGCGGTGAGCATAACGAGCAGTGGCAGTAGTAGGTTGCTTCTGAGGCAATTTAGATACCTGCCCTGTTTTGCGTACATGATCTTGGGCCGCATGATTTCATATCCCATGTAATCGGTGAGTCATCAACGCATGGCGGTGATTACTTGCGGCTCAGGAAACCTCTCGCTTCCAGCCAGCCCTGCAGTTGACGGGGCCATTCGGAAACTCGGAAGTCGGACGGACGCATCCCGTAGCCGTGACCGCCTTTGGTGTAGACGTGAATTTCGGATTCGACTTTGTTCTCTCTTAGTCGGGCGAAAAGAGAAGCGGATTGTGCACCTCGCATCGCGTCATCCCATGTCACCGCCAGGAATGTTGGTGGTGTTTCCGGTGTGACAGTGACAAGCGATCCGAGGCGGCTGTCAGTTCGGTCGTCGTAGCCTTCACCGAGGTAAGCGCAGTAGATGGGGCAAATGAAATTTGGACGGCAGCTTTCTGTGTCGGCCTCATCAACCGGTGAATAGCACTGCGTTTCGTATTGCACGCCAGACATAACGGTCAGGTGACCTCCTGCAGAGAAGCCTAAGGTGCCGATCCGGTTGGGGTCGAGGTTCCAAGTTTTAGCACGATGGCGGACGAGTCGGATTGACCGCTGAACGTCCTGCATCGGCTCCCAGTGGATCTTTTCAGGATCGCGTCTAGGGACACGGTACTTCAGTACGAAAGCACTTACGCCAATCGAGTTGAACCACTTTGCAACTTCCACGCCCTCTTTGGGCCAAGCAAGAATGTTGTAGCCTCCACCTGGGCAGATGATGACACCACAACCGTTTGCTTTCTCTGGGTCCGCAGGGAAGACCGAAAGCGTGGGTTGGTCAACGAAAGCGATGCGTTCATCTGTGGTCTTTGCGGCAAGTGATTGTGCCGTCTGCTGATCATATGTAACGGAACCCTCAGGCAGGCCCTTAGGCCAAAGATTGATTTCCTCGGCGTGGATTGGAAGGAGGGACGCAAGTGCGATCGCGATGCCGATTGAAAGATTGGTAAATGTGTTCATCGATTCCTGAACGTGGTGAGGAGGAGGACGGTGGGATTGATTTTTTATTTCTCGCTGCCGGTTGTGAATCCACTTCGACCGCTAGTCGAAAAGTCCATATCTGACGATGCACCAGAGGGCTTGGATGCCATCTTTCCAGCCAATTTTTTTTCCTTGAGCATACGTGCGACCGGAGTAGCTGATTCCAACCTCAAAGATTCTTAGTTGACGACGAGCGACTTTTGCAGTGATCTCTGGTTCGAAACCAAAACGATTCTGCTGTAGCGTGGGCAGGATACTTTGCAGGGCATCGAAGGTCAGCATTTTGTAACACGTTTCCATGTCTGTTAGGTTCAGATTCGTGAACGCATTGGAGAGCATGGTGAGGAATTTATTACCAAGGTAGTGCCAGAAATAGAGCACTCGGTGTGGGCGATCACCGAGGAATCGGCTACCAAAAACGACATCCGCTTTGCCTTCGATGATTGGCTGGAGAAGTTTTGGGTATTCAGCCGGATCGTATTCAAGATCTGCGTCTTGCACGACCACCACATTTCCACGAGCTTTGGCAAAACCGGTACGCAATGCCGCGCCTTTACCACGGTTGGTATCGTGAAAAGCTGAGATGATCGAATTATTCGATTGATCGGTGTAGGTTTCTTCGATCACTCGCATCACTTTTCTTGAGCGATCGCGACTGAAATCGTCGACCAAAATGATCTCTTTGTTGAGGGGGACTGCTGCAACTTGCTGAACAATTTGTTCAAGCGTTTCTTCTTCGTTGTAGACAGGGATTACCACCGAAAGAAGGAAAGGTTCCGGAATTTCAAAGTAGCCGAGCTGTTTGCATGCACTTTCTCCGAGTGTGCTTCGCAAGGATTGGTACCAACTAGCACTGAATGGCGTGGTGCCATTTTGCGAGCTTTCGGGGGGCGTGTGAGATGGTGGCATTGGATTGGTCATCTGGTGTGCATGAGCGCCGGTCTGTGCAATCTTTACAGTTCGCGACATCCCTGGTGGGGCTGCTGTCTGGGAATAGGGCCTTGTCGTTCGTGTTGAAGGCAGAGGCACTGACCGCGCCGATAGAATAGACCGCTGCAAACTCGGCGTCAAAAGAGTGTGCGTCAAAAGAGTGACTGGGAAGGTCTTTGGGGCTGGTTCGAAAAAGCTCACTTGCCCGCTATATTGACGTTCTGAAAATGATAGCGCTTACACTGATAAGGTCAGCGAAAAGCAGGGGAATCAAATGCGACGAAGCCGATGGTTGGTAATACTTGCAGTAATTGGGATGCCGCTTGCGATGGCGCCGCTTGCAATGGCGCCGCTTGCAATGGCTCAGGAGTCCGAACCCGTCGAACTCGGCTCCAAAGTCGAGGTTGGAGCCAAGGTCGGAACCGAAAGCAAAGTCGAGCCTGCAAGTGATCAAGACCAGGAACAGAAACCACCGGTTGTCACGGCGGTCAAAGGCTCTCCCGTGATTGATGGTAAGGTCGACGACTTCTGGGCTAAGGCAGTCGGAGTCCATGTCCGTAAGCAGGTCGATGATCTAACAGTGGTAGAGAAGGGGCAGATGGCAACTGCTACCGTCAAGCTATTATGGGACGAGACCCATCTTTACGCTTTATGGGTGGTTAAGGACTCGAAGCTCTCGTTGGATCATTACGAAGATTGGCAGCAAGATTCTGTCGAGCTGTTTCTTGACCGGAACCTCAAACGAACGGTTTTCTACCAGTACGATGACGCTCAGTATCGAGTGAATTATGAAGGTAAGGTATCTGGCCAAGGTGAGGGTTACGTGGCGGAGGATCTGCAGGCCGCTGCTTCTGTGAATGATTCCGGGTATGTCGTTGAGATGTCCATCCTGATCCCTGGGCGAGTCATGGAGCCGGGCTACAAGATGGGTGTGGAGATGCAGGTCAATGATCATCGCGGTGGGCAGGGACGTGATGCCATCACCAAATGGAACCACGATGAAGACGATTCCTGGGAAGATACCTCTAATTTTGGAATCGTTGAGCTGAAGTAGAGGCAACGGTCAAGGTAAGTTGTTTGGATCGCGGAGCGTGCCTATCTCCGTTTACCAACTTCGGCTTTCGGGCAAAAAGGAATCTGAGCAGTTTGGATCTGAGTAGTTTTCTGTTTCCTCAGCGGTAACTACCTGTGTTTTTTGTGAAAACTTGCAAGAATGATAAAGGCCGCAGCACTCGCTTTTTTGCTTGTGGTTGTACGAATGAGGGGCAACG
>JAKMEW010000443.1 GCA_022425745.1 Rubripirellula sp. | reverse complement strand
CTCCAGCACCTGCATCCTGACACCCCGCACCTGCACCCCCTACGCCCGCACCTGCCACCGGAACTCCAGCACCTGCAGCCGGAACTCCAGCACCTGCAGCCGGCGGAGCACCTGCTCCGGTCGGCAGTTAATGAAATCAATAAATTTATGGAGCGATCTCGCGTGAGAGGTCGACTCTGAATCCAATACAATTGACCAATCGTTTCACAATTGCACCATGACACCAATTTGGTGCGTGTCATTACAGAAGGGACAATCCGATGGATGCCGATAAGATCAAAGACTTCTTCCTAAATCATTTTGAGAAGATGATCCTGACCCTCATCATTCTGGGATCTGGGTACATGATTTACGCGGGATCACAGAAGCCGAACTTCATGGACACAAAGGTTCCAGATTCGCTCAAAAGTGAAGCCAACGCGGTAAAAGCTGACGTTGATCTCGACCACAATGATGCGATTCTCCCTGAACGCCAACCAATGTTTGATATCGTACGAGAAACGGCTCGCTTGGACACTTCAGTTGATCCACTAGACTACTCGCTCCCAAAGACATGGAGCGGGAAGTCACCGAACTCAGTCGTTCGGCGTCTTGATCCTGAATTGCTTCCTCCTGAATCGCTTGTCGTGCAATCAGTTGTAACTTCGATTGCAAAGCGTGGAAGCCGTACCGAGACCGATGCGTATCCACTCGCCACACTTGAGAATGCGGATCCAGTCGAGAAAGTCGAAAAGCCGAAAAAACGTGAGCGTCGAAGTCGTGGTCGCGGTGCTGGCGGCGAAGACATGATGGAAATGATGGGCGGCATGGAAGACATGATGATGATGGAAGACATGATGACTGAGATGGGCGAAGGCGGCATGGCGGGTGCCGATGGGCCGAATCGTCTGTTCAATGCCGAACTCGACATGGGAATGCGCCCCGTTGCAACACAAGACAAAGCGAATCCTGAACCCGCGGTTGGTTGGTTCATTGCTGGAAGCGCTGTCGTTCCGCATCGCCAACTTTACGAAGCCTACAAGCAGGCGTTACAAGATGCAGATCAGTACGATCCTCGAAGAGACACACCGTTCTACTACGACCTTCAGGTACAACGCGCTGACGTTACCGACAAGTCGGTTGATCAGTTAGTCGATGCGGATTGGGCGGATGTTTGGAATCGTACGCTGTACACCAAACTCGCCGCGAGTGTTTGGTCTGGATTCGCGCCCGAGATCGTCCCTGCTGATTATCGAGATGAAGCGTTGACGATGTGGATTCCGCCTGTATTGCTCGATGATTATCGATCGATCGGCTATCACCCATTGATTCCTCGTCTCTCTCAAAGCGAAATCAAGCGAGAGCAAGGTAATTTAGACGAGGAAGAAACCACCAACGAGTTTTCCATGGAGGATGACTCCGAGCTTGTCGCGCCAGGCCAACGCAGTAACGGCGGTATGGGCGAAGACATGTACGGTGGAATGGGGATGGATATGGGAATGGAAATGGGAATGGAAGATGGAATGATGATGGGCATGGGTATGGCCATGATGGGACGAGGTGGCTTGGAAGCCGACCCCGTGGACTACAAGCTCATTCGCTTCTACGACTTTGCTGGATTTAAGAATTCTCCTCAGTTTGGTCGCAAGTACGTCTACCGAGTCCGCTATGCAGTCAATGATCCGAACTTCCCATTCGCGGAGACACTCCAGCCAAAAGTGAGCAGCTTGGCGCCCGATGTGGCAGCACGAGTTCAAACACTGATGACGGACGCTCTAAAGGATGGCAAGAGAAGTTTCCGTCGATGGAGTGACTGGAGTGAGGCGACGCAACCGGTAGGTCTACCAACGCTCGAGCAGTACTTTGCCGGACCGATTGAGCGAGGCTCCGTCAGCACTTGGAAGGTGGCGGGGAAAGATGTGGAGTACGCTCGCGATGCACCAAAAGCAAAGCTAGTTGCGTCCCAGTATGACCTCAAGACCGGTGCTCGTATTCCAATGGAAATTGAAGCAACCGAGGGAACCGTTCTCAGTAAAAAGGCTGAGTTCGCTGACGTGGTCGATCCTATCACCCTCACTGTCAAAAAGCTTCCCGATGCCGAGTTAATTAGCGGCACCACCATCGTTGACCTCGACGGTGGAACTCCTCTGTCAATCACGGAAGAGTTGACGGCACCGGGTCTCATGTTGCTATTTGATCAGTCCGGTCAGCTAACGGTAGCTGACGAAGTTTCAGACCAGCAAATGTTCCGAACCTTCACCTATGCTGACGAACGAGGCGAATAAAACTGAGTTTGTCGGGTTTGATCACATACCGTGTGATAGCTTTCGAACAAGGGTTCGATAACGACGACATGCAGTGATGCCACCGCTTTGATCCCATCGATGAATCACGGTGCAAAGCGGTTCGCCGTAGTGAGCGTTCACTTGGTTAACGGGAAGATCATGCAAAGAAACTTCTGGTGCACTATTCGGATCGATCGCTGCATCTTCTTGCGCAAAACCATTCGAATTCAGCACTGCATCGGGATCAAATAGCTGTTCTCGTCGGCTGAAAATGATGCGTTTACCCCAGACCGATATTGGTTTCCACAAACGCTTGTCGCTGGGAAGCGTTTGATTCGGGGGAGGCGTTGCTGCCACCTTTTCATTCGACAGAGACAGACAACGAGGAAGCTGATCACCTCGGATCGCATTGATCACCCAATCCATGATCGATTGAAACGTCACTTCAAGCAGTGAGTTTTGATGCCACTCTCGCCAAGCTCGCTCGAGTAGCTCAACCGATCCACTCCAACGGGGATTGACCTCAAGCACGCAAGGTTGCTTCGATTCGGTCAGAATCCAGTCGATGTTAAAAACTCCGCGAAATCCAGTGGAGCGAACCAAGCGTTCACCGAGGGATTTGAGAACACTTTGGATTTCAGTGTTCAGTGGCACAGGACCACAGGAACCGGAATAGACAAACGGGAGATCTCCCAGCCGAGTAAACCTACCACGACAGGTCCCCAAAATGCCCACCTCGCGTCCGTTGCTGAGCAAAGTGGTTCCGAGCAGTCGTCCCGGAATCCAATGCTGGATGACTGCATCACCAGGCTTGACGACTGAATTATTGGTTGGTTGTGTCAACTGACTCATCAATTTTGCATCCAACCAACGCACACCAAGACCACCGCAGTGGTCGGACTGCTTGAGAAGCCATGCATTTGAAGCGGCTCCGAATGCATCGTCCTGCAATGCCCTGATAGACTTCGGATCACTGAGACGTCTGGTTACCGGCAAGTCAATCTTGACCGACTCACAAGCCCCACGTAGGCAATCAAATTGCTGCAATTGCCTCGCTGATGCGACCAAACTTGTCTGAGAATCGCTCAGGGGTAAATACCTCAAAAGCTCACCAGAAAACCGCACCCCCCCAACGAATAGCATCGGCATCACTCGCACCCATTCCGCTAGCTGCCTTCGGAAACCGGCATGGATCGGACTAGAGATTTCACGAAGACTGGGTAGTGCAAGGTGTTGCTCGGACGCAGCAAACGTGTCTCGATCACCGAACTGATCCACCGAAAAGACAGCGTATCCTGCGCTCTTTGCTGACTCTGCAGCGGCTCGAACGGATGCTCCGATCAGACAGATCGATTGGGAAGGGGGGAAAGTAGCAGAGTTCGCGAGATTCGGATCCGCTTTCCCCTCTGCGGGTGCTTGCATCGGCGGCTGGGTCTGATACGTTTTTGGCTTCTGAATCATTCAGAAAACATGAGAGTTGATGGTCAGTGTCATCTTGTTGTGGTTCGGGTATTCAATATTTGCAAAGGAATACCTCCAGGAGTGTACCTGTAGAGCGGGGATCACACCAAGCCAGTTCCACGGCAAGCCAATCCCAGCGGGAAACGACTCTGACGGTTGATCAGCCATTTGAATTTTCTTTCCTAATACACAGGCGTTGTTATGCAGTTTTACATTGGTGAAGCATTGGTTGGTGAAGGTAATGAAATCGCACACATCGACCTGATGATTGGTAGCAAAAGCGGTCCCGTAGGCACTGCATTTGCGAACGCTCTCGCAACCCAAAGCGAAGGCCACACCAATCTTTTGGCCGTTCTGGAGCCAAACGTTGCTGTTAAGCCTGCAACCGTGATGATC
>JAKMEW010000441.1 GCA_022425745.1 Rubripirellula sp. | reverse complement strand
AAGCTCGATGGATCTTTTTGCGACTTCTGCGACTGCTGCAGGTATTGACGTGCCTGAGCGTGTCGAGGGGGTGGATTTACTGCCGTACCTGAGAGAAGAAATCGACGGCGAGCCGCATGAAACGCTTTATTGGCGGCAGGGCGGTAGGACGGCACTACGTCACGGTGATTGGAAGATCGTCCGCATGGGTAAAAGGCTTGCTTTTGGCCGCGAGAATTGGGAACTGTACGACTTGAGAAATGACCTGTCCGAAGAAGAAGATTTGGCCACGAGCAATCCAGGAAAATTGAAAGAGCTCGTTGATCGGTGGGAGACCTTGAACAGGGAAATGGCGGACCCTCTCTTTTGAGTGTCTGTCTTCCGATTTTTTGGGTGTATTCCTTCCGGCAGAGGGCGTTTCTTTGAGCCGAAAGCTACAGCTTTGGAAGAAGCGGAGGTCAAGGGCGGCAGGCGGCAGGGAAAGGGGTCAGGACCCCGAAAGAAAAGGGTCCTGACCCCCTTCCCTGCCTTGAGCCCACCCAAATGCTATCCGCTTGTTCATCCGAATCATTATCGAGATCCCATTGCCCGTTGATGGACCTGTTCTGCTCGGTGTACCTGTTCTGCTCGGTGGGGCTGTTGCTCCTTTGATGCTCGGGTTCAGTAGCGTCGATCCTTACGCTTGATTGAGGATTGCCATTGCAGCGTTATGTCCTGCAATGCCGCTTACGCCGCCGCCCCGTCTCGAGCCAGCTCCTCCAATGAAGACATGAGGGTACTCTGTTTCTGCGCCCCATCTGGTTACATCGCTCTCGGTTTCTTCCTCTCTCAGGAATGGAAATGAGAGTTGATTGTGAAAAATATTTCCTCGAGGCAACCCGATCTCTGCTTCGAGATCGACAGGGGTGACGATTTCGATAGCATGCGTGTTGTTCACGCAAGGAGCTAGTACCGATTCGATAGGTTCAGCTAAATGCGAATTAAGACTATCGATTGCAAGCTGCGCGGCAGTCTGCTTAGTAAGCTCGTGATTGTATTCAAAGAGATCATGCGGAGTGTGTAGCCCAAATAAAGTCAGTGTATGGAAGCCCCGCTGTGCCAACTCTTCACTAAGGATGCTGGAGTCCGCCAAGGTGTGGCAGTAAATTTCCAGTGGCATCGGTTTCGGTATTTGCCCTCGAGAAGCGGTTTGAAATGCAGACTGCAGTTGTGTGAATGATTCGTTAATATGCAGTGTTCCGGCAAAGGCCAGATGAGGGTCCATGCCGGATTTTAATTGTGGTAGTTTGTTCACCAGCATATTGATTTTGATCTGAGATCCCGGCAACGATTCGGTTGGCTCCATACCGAGAAGACCTTGAAGTTGTTGCGGCGCCCCAGCAAAGATCAGATCTCTTGCTGTGAATCGACTGTCCTTCTCGGTTCGAACAGAAACTCCGTTGGTGCCAATTTCAATGTCGGTTACCTTCGCATTGGTCTCGATAGCGACATCATTCTGTTGTGCGACGCGAGTGAGTTCGTGGACTAGTGCACCCATCCCGCCAAGCGGTACTCGCCACTGTCCTGTACCATTACCAATAACGTGGTAAAGGAAGCAGGCATTGGCATGGTGGTCGTTGTCGTCGGCAAACGTTCCAATCAAAGCGTCCGTCATCACAATGCCACGCACGACATCATGATGGAACCGCTCTTGAATGGTCTGTCCTATTGGTCTCTGAATGATTTGATGCCAGATGTCCGCTAAATCTACCTGTGATTGAAGTTTGGCAGCGGATTGCAGTGGTTGAAGTAATGTTGGGGCGAGTCGTTCAGCGAGTTGCGAGATCTCAGCATAGAAGGATTGCCAGTTCGCCCCTTCCTTCTTCGAGCCGGTTACGCATCGAAACGATTCTTCGGTGCGGGCGTCCCAATGTTTCGCAACGTACAGTCCTTTGTGTTCACCATCGATTACGCAGGGAGTGTAAGAGGAGACGGATCTGTCCAGTGTCTTAAACCTCAGTCCAAGGTCTTTAACAATCTGATCTGGTAGCAGGGAAACGAGGTACGAGTATCTTGAAAGGTTGGCCTCGTATGATGGAAAAATCTTCGCACTAGCGGTTGCACCACCAAGAGTAGCGTTGCTTTCTAGGATGAGCACCCGCTTCTTCATTTTTGACAGATAACACGCCGAGACCAATCCGTTGTGTCCTCCACCGATAACGATTGCGTCATAGGTTTTTCTCTGAATGCTCATGTGTGGTTTGGTGGGATTGCGAATGAATCAAGCGATCCGCATGATTCAAATGATCATGGGAATGGCCAGTTGAGACGTGATTTGCAGGCTACTCAACTTGGAAACCAAAGTCTTGAAGTTGTGATTGCACGGCAATGCCGATTGCGTCTCCGAATGTGTCGGATTTGAGATCAGCTTGATTTTTCATCTGAGC
>JAKMEW010000336.1 GCA_022425745.1 Rubripirellula sp. | reverse complement strand
GTCATTGATCTGGAACAGATCTCCGTCGCTCAAACCACCAATATCACTTCCTGCACGCGCAACCACCAAGGTGATTGGCTGTGGTACAAACAGCGAGTAACCCGACTCGAATTCAAAGACAATCTCGCCACCCTGACTATCGATGATGGTCAGTTGATCGCCGTCAGTGACCGCACTCGCCGAAGGCGCGACAAGAACGTCTCGGTCCTGATTATTGATCTCAATTCGATACGATCGATCATTCTGCCATACGCCAGCAAGCGGTGTTAGCGTGATGAGCTTTCGTGTCTCGTCATAGAAGAAGGTGTAATCAACACCTTCGGTCAACAGACGATCATTCTCAAGGAGTGTGACATTCGAACCGGCTGGTCGTAGCCCCTCCAGGACAGGTACCACGACGGTCGAATCATCGATTCCAATCCCAGTAAATGGATCCGACGAATCACCATTATCTCGCAACTGAATCCGGAACTCTTTGTAAACGCCGGACTGCAGATTGATCACGCTGACAGTTGAGTCTGAATCAACACCGGAGACATCATTGTCCCGGGGCATTTCGGCAATTGCGATCGGCCCAACAAAGTCTGCCAGTTCAACGGAACCGCGATCTTTGAAGACGGATGCACCAATACCACCAACCGATGCAAAATCAGGGTGATCGGCTCTCAAGACACCAGAGACATCGTGTGTGGGAGCTAACACGTTGGTGACGCCTAAACCAACTGAGACTCGCACCTCGGCATAACCATCACGTTCAATCAGTGAATTCACTGATGAGTCGATAATGACCGAGCCTTCGGACGGTTGGAAGTTGTTCGCCTCTGGGTGCTGCAAAGACAAATCGCTTGAGCTCAACGTGATGTTGAAGTCATCGCTACCACCGTTGACGTTCGAGGTTCCGGGTGCGTTCACCCATCCTGTAAGGCTACTGTGGGTAACACCAATCGTGCTCTGAGCATTGGTGATATTGGCATTATTGAGGAAGTTATCTTGGAATATATTTCCTACCACGATCACTTCGGCAGGCTTCGAATGCCCACGCCCTGAACCTAGTCCTAAACTAGCATTACTGCTTTCAACCGCCACAGCCTCATGCAGGTTCATAAAGATGTTGTTCAAGATCGTGGGGCTTGCACCACCAGCGACCATCACACCCGTTTCATTTAAGAGCTGATCGGCTTCTTCACCAGCAATTGGATCCAACCGCAAACCAGCAGCAATGGCCGCAGCACTCAGTTGAATTTCCGCGACGTTCTCGATTAGAGCGTATAGCTCAGTTGTAGCGTTATACCGAACTAATCCTTGCTGCGTTATCCCCGTAAAAGCGGAACCGACGTTCCCGAAACCGGCATTTACACCGTTTTCTTGCTGCGTAGCGTTGTTATCGAGAGGAATGCTAATCTGCTCCCAGAAGAACCAAGGCAGCTCGTCTCCGACCTGCGTTTGACCCGAAACGCCACCAAGAGCCGTCGCCTTGCCCGGTCGTACAGCGCCGGGAGTCGTACCATCGTTAATGTAGTTGGGAATCACAGGAACGAGCGAACCAGCAGAACTTATCGCAAAGTTCATTGCGGCTTCAATTCCCTTCATCACATCATGCACTTCAGTGCCTGCTACGGGGACACCCACTACCCCCGCACCATTCACCGTCACATTGTTTCCACCGACGAATTGGAAATTCACCTGATTGGTGCCGTTGCCCTGTGGGAACACGGCGGGAATATCCTCGATGGCGGTTACCGTGAACGTGGTCCCGATGAGACTTGCCACTGCAACCTGATCCAAGTCGGCCTGACCGGCGCCATTCGGTGCGGGGTTATCGAAGCTCATCACAAACGAACGTGGTGCGTACGAGCGAAGAGACAACGTGTAGGTGCCCGTCCCACCGACACCTTCCTTGCGATTTGCAAGCGTACGGCCTGAGTAGGAATCATTACCCTCAGAGCTTACACCGACGTAGTACACGCCCGACTTGGGTGCCACGAAATCAATGAATGGATCGGCGTTATTACCTGGCTCACCGTTACCCGTTAAAACCGCCGGAGCGGAGTCGCTACTGCTAATGGTTCGAGTGACACCTTGTGTGTCGACAAAACTCTGGACACTGCCACTCGCATCAAAAACCTGAAGTGATGTGTCTGGATTGCCGGCACCATTGGTGTCGATATCCGCAACCAATCGATCACCTACTTCCAGATAAACGCGATAAAAATCGACATCTGTTGTTGGAGCTTGCAAACCGCCATTATCGCCAATCACTGCAGTGACGGTGTAGTCATCCCGATGACTGCCGCTGATTCGCGTATCTACCGCATTGACGAACAAATCGTTGGGTTCTGCAGCAGAACCTTCGCTCACGGTCCTTGAGCCGTCGTCACCAAAGATGGTGTTGTTAACAATCCTCGCAAATGGCTGCGGTGCTTCAGCAACCGGTGCTTGATAGTAACCAATGGCAGAGGCAACGCCGGGAATTTCATTACTTGCATAAACCGCCGTCGCACCTTCAATGTAAAGCGCTGGTGTCGGCGTATAGATCCCGAGTGGAGCTCCATCATCATCCAAAGGACCAGAGGTGTAGTACGGAGCAGTCAATGACGGACCAACTGAAACCTCAACTAGCTCGACCAATCCATTGGTCATCAGAATACTACCTTGAATTGCCTCACGAATTGAATGAAGCATTTCCAATTCAGAGTACTCGGTGAGTCGCCCCAAATAACCCTGCGATGGAATTGCGTGCACGTCATCATTGTGACGATAGTACACCGGCACATGCCCATCCTTTACACCATCACCACCATGCGTGAAAGCTCCCGGAGGATTATCAGTAATGCGGCCATCACCAATTTCTTCGAACTCAAAGACAACGCGAGTACCCGCCGCATCGATCACAAAGGTCGTTCCGTCAGCGATTGTCTCGCCCGTTCCAATCTCAATCACCCATGGGGCCGTCTGACCGTCAATCTTGATACCAGTGTATTCAGCCTGATCAATGGTGTTACTTTGCACCACCACGCCGGGCGCTATACCTCCAAGAATGTGATCATTCAATTCAGGCAAATTAATGACACCACCGGGTTTCGGATTTGCAACCGGTGGTGCAACGAGCAAGTCTTCTTGTCCGAGGATGTATGCCGCACTCAAATAGTATTCGTCGTCCAGAGCGTCACCAACAAAGGCGACATTTGGATTGTCTTGATAGGGAGATCTCTCCCTTTCGCCAGGCTCGGACCAAATACCGATTCCGCGAACATCACTGATCTCATTTTGTTCAATGAGAACAACGCCTTGCTCTCGCTGATAGTTCGTATCACCAAACTCATCATAGAAGATGACCGGCATCAGCAAATGACCTTCTGAATCAAAGTTCAGCGGCCCAGCAGGAAGACTACCAGCAACAAGTGCTGCTTCCTCAAAGCTTCCAAACCGAACACCTGACAGAGCCAAGCGAGCCCCCGTAGGCACACCGCCATCGGCCTCACTACCGTCCAAGCCACCATCGGTCGTCGCTTCAATCGCAACAAAGTCCTGACCGTTGATTGCTCCACGAATTGCAGCTGCAAGTTCGGACATCTCAGTAAGACCTGAGAAATCAACTTTGATGTTTCCAAATTCTACAAAGCCGTCATCATCAAATTCGAATATTTGATTCGTAACACCATCGCTCAGCACGAAAGTATCCCCATCAGCGATTTCAGCCACCTCGGGGATCACCATTGTGATCGCTTTGGTCAGTCGAGCGTTAGTATCGAAATCACTATCGATCGAGATGCCGGTTATGAACGATCCAAATCCGATCGGCGACGCGAACTCAGACGCCTTTCGAAGTTCAAGTTGATACTCACCGTTGTAAGGAGGGAAACTAGCATTGGTTAAATCAATGTCCTCAAATCGGGTGCCCTGCACCGCGCGGAAAATCTGTTCTCCCCGTTCCGCAAAGCCAACGATCAAGTCATCGATTCCGAGCCCCGTTCCAAATGGACTGATACCATTTTCGTAAACGATGCTCAAGGTAATCCCAGAATCACCCGCAAACGACTTCGTTACAGTTGGATCGAGCGGATCGACAATGACACTCGTCAGGTCAATGCGTTCCTGTTGCCATAGCGAATTGTCGGCACTCGAGTAAGCCACTAGATCGAGAGGATCATTTCCAGCATCCGCCCACTGGGTCGATTGAATCGTGATTCTGGCGGTATCATCGAATCCAAGATCTAACAAGCGGTTGAAGTAGAGGTACGGTTGATCAGCATCAACGTAGCCCGTCAGATCAATGGTACTCGCTGCATTGAGAATATTCTCTTCACCCAGCGGCACTGTGTTCCCAGCGGAACCGGAAGCGAGTGTTGCACTAAAATCAGGCAACGCGTTAATCGCGTCAATTAATGCCTGATACGTTGCAGAGGAATCACTACCAACATTCAGTTGCAGAATCCCATTTCCAAACAGCGGATTCCAAGTCGCATTTACTACACCGGACCCCGGCACCTCAGTCAGTGAAACGATGAAACTAGACAGCGGATCTTCACTATTAACCACTTCAATCGAATCTAAACCATTGCTGTACAACGCGACATTACCGACTTGCTCAGAAGTCGAAGCGACTGCTGGCAACCTAGAGTTAAAGTTGCCAGCGGTTTGAGATGCAGTAAAGAATCCAGTCGCAATGATTGCCCCCGCAACATTGGAAATCCGATTCAGATTCCCTGGTGTAGCGGTTGGGTTGTACTGAATTGTCAGCGTGCGGGTCGGAAGATCAAAAGAAGCATCTGGCGGCACATCATCAGTCACAGAATCATCGAACACAATTCGATAATCAGAGAAGCCCGGAGCGGTAGCGACTACCTGCAAACCTGAATTTGCTTGCCCGAGGAAATTGGTGTTGGTGATGGTGATATCTGCGGTATCCCCAAGATAATCAATTGAAATCTGGCCAACATCAGAGGCGGGGAACAAGTTCGTCCCGAGCGTTACCGCGGGATCAATAACCGTCGCAGTGAATCCAGCAACGCCATTAATCGCATTGACAATTGCGTCATAATCCGCGTTGGTTGCCGTTGCGGCAAGTGAGTTGTAATTAATCGTCAATACGCCGCCAGCAAAACCGGCCGTTGCTCCGGTGTCCTGAGCAGGATCTGCAGCATCCGCATAACGAACCGTGAAATTCGTCGTTGGATTGACGATTTCAATCTGATCCGCACCGCTGGTGAAGAGAGAATACCTAGCACCATACGAAACGTTCGCTGAATTAACCTCCGTTCGATCGAATTCGAGGTATTGGTCTCCATTGCCAACATCTGGGGTAACAAATCCAACCTTGGAATCAAGGGAGACTCGCATCACGTAGTTACCGGCCAAAGTGCTATCCGAGACATCTAACGCAGGTGTATCTGGGTTATAACTCGGGTTTGCATCCTCAGGCATTACAGCGATCAGATAATTACCAGGCGCGAGGAAATTACCGTTGATCGGATCAGCAATGATGTACTGCGATTGACTCGATGGAATATCTACAGTCGCGAAGAAGGGGTCGTTCAGAGAAACGCTACCCAGCATTCCGTCTTCAATCATTTCCGAATCGGTGAACTCATTAGCCCCGAAGTTCCCCATCAGAATAAAGTCACCGGCTGGAGCGCCAAAACTATCGAGACTAAACAAGTGAAGCTTCGTATTGATGGACTGCCCCATGTCGAAGCCCTCATCAATATCAATCCACAGTCTGCCACCGCTCGCGGGAATATTGATCTTATAGATATCGGCAGGATCTCCACCTCCTAAAGTTCCCGCAACGGACACGTGAGCGATCGTCGTCGACGTATTAAACGAGCCACCAAGTTCAGTTGCCGAGGTACCGATTGTATTGGTCTCAGTGAACGTCCAAGGCTGTGTGTCCAAGTCCATGTAGAACTTCGGCGTATCGTCTGGCCATTCATCGGCAAGATCCGCGCCCTCCGGGCGGGGTGGCTCAGGTGTTGTGGTGTGTACACCCGAGCTTGTCGAACCAAATCCCGATGGATTTGCAACAACGGTATCGAAGAAACTCTCGGGTCTGCCGTGACCAAAGAGCAAATCATCATTCAATCCAAAACCATCAGGCAGCGAGGGTGAAGTTGAATCGAACAAATCGAATACCGTAACACCAGCAACGTCAGTGGTTGTCGCTTCATCGGCAAAACGATCTTCAACAAGACGTGTTACCGAGTTAACAGGCTCTCGGATTGCGGTACCGAGATTCAAGCTAACTGGCTGCCGATCACTTTCAGTGATGGCGACAAAATAAGTTCCAGTGCCATCCCCGGGTAACGCGACCGGACCAACAAACGGGTCATTCGTGGTTAATGAACCTCTCACGAGACTCTCTAGGTCACTATTGGCTCCGAAAGCACTCGGCAAGTCATCCAATACGTTTGACGCGGTACCGAAGAAGATAAGCCTTGGTGCATCATTTAACGTTTCGCCGACCAGCGGTGTCCCATCGGCATCATAAAAAATTGAGATGTTGACATCGTAACGGTCAAAGCCATCAGCGAAATCAATATCAAAGACGGTAGATTGAACACCAGTCACATCAAACTGATAGAGGTCGACGTCGTCCGGGTTGTAACCGAGCAGAGAGTCTCCAAGGCTACCACCGACACCAATCACTCCGCGATCATTAACGCTTAAATTACCAATGTACTGCGCGCCACTACCTACCGTTCCGCCGGCAGGCGTGTTGTTGTAAGCGGCACCATAACTGAACCCAGCCGCGACGGTCACAGCGGATTCATCCTCCTGGGCTTCACCAAGAAGCGGAGAGTTCGACATCAAACCCTGAACGTGGATCGCGTTGTTGGCGTAACGGATGTCTGCAAATCGCACTAAGCTACCAGGGAACGCTTGTTCCTCAGTCAATCTAACTTGCATCCGGTAGTGACCACCGGTGATACCACCAGCTGCATCATCGGGATTCAGCGATGCACTTCTTACGCGGACAAAGTAGACGCTGCGTGCGCTCGGATCAGTCGAATTCCCCGGAAGGGATAGATGGATACCTGCATCACGTGGGTTGTAGGAACCAAAGTCAGCATAGAGTCCAAAGTCATTTCGCTCGGCGTAGAACTCAGGATCAACCTGAAGCGAACTTGTCACACCATCGTCCAGTGTTGAATCAAAGATCGTGATCTCTGCCGGATTGGTGGCCATGGTCTCGTCGAAGCTATTATCACTTCGAGCGAGAACCGTTCCGTTCGCATCGAGAATTTCAATGACTGTGTCGAGCGTGAAGCTGGTTGAATCGAGGTCAATCCAAACAGGGGTTCCCGGTGACGCGGTGAAACTATAAGCGTCGATATCGGTAGTGCCACCGAGGTAACCTTCGATCTCGAACCCTGCGCGTCGAGCGTGGTCCGCGGTGATCACATCCTTCGCCAACTCACCGAGATACTGTGCGTTATCAACCGAGGCATTCAAGCCCGGAGGCACTTCGGTGAGCAACTCAAGTTCGGGCACAACGAGAATATTATTATCGTTGCTGTACTGATCGAGGTAGATACCACGCCAATCGTTTGGCATTGGACGACTGGATACACCATCGCCATCGTGATCGGTAAAGGACGATCCATTCGGAGACATCCCAGCACCAACCGAGTCATCATGCAGGCTTGTCAAAACAACGGGAGCACCGGGTAAACCTAAGACATGCACCGCGCCAGCAATCCGGTCGGTATTACCCACCTCTCCTGATGCTGTAATACCGGTTCCTTCATTGGCACTGTTCGGAGTACCAGGACCAGAGAACTTCACAACCAGACTCTCGTCCGGACGACTCATCAGACGCAAGCCGCCAGAGCTGTGGAAGTTACCGACTTCGATGTTATCAAACAGCAAGTGTGCGATATCGGTATCGTCAAAGATTGTTTCGGTCGTGATTTGTCCCGCTCGAACTTCCAAACCTGAAAGCTGCGAATTGCTGTCACCTTGATTCGGACCTTCAAAGACAACGTTCTCGTAGCGGTTGTATCGAATCAATGGACCATAGTTATCATCCAAACCACTAAATCGCTCGATATCACCAGTTGAACGACCTGGGTCGACACGATGATCAGCACCCATTGATTCAATATCGATGTTAATGATCGTTCCACGGTTATCGTAGAAGGTATTACCAACAATCACAGGCTGCGATCCACGAACCATGATGGTCGAGATTGCATCGCGAACGTGCGGGCGTGCAGCAGGGTCATTGACCGCAACACCGTTGAGGGAAAGCAAACCATATCGGCCAGCTGGTCCAGCACCATCCTGACCGGTATCGTTCGTTTCGAACCTTGAGTTGGTGATACGTCCTTCGGCCTGAGTCAACTCGACCGGAGCAAATCCTCTAGCGAGACCACCGCGGAGCAGACTGATACCGCCAGCGTTGGCAAGTACGACATAGTCAAAACTGAGCGTTGAATTCGGACCTGCGTAGACACCTGACCAATCACCTCGACCGGCCGTCGTTGCATTTCCATCATTATTGGTGTCGAACGTTCCACCCACACCGAAACGGTCATCAAGGGAACTGGTGAAGACAATCGGATTGGTCTCATCCGCTTCAGCAAGCAACTGAGTACCATGGCCCAATTCAATTCGCGATCCACGCAGTTTGACAATCAAACCGGCATCCATCACGAGCGATGCGTCGAGGCGACCGCGAATACCCTGATGTGCTGGATCAAGAATAGCGTCTTGCCGTGAACCATCATCGATGAAGCTCACAGAGCCCGCGTCCAAGTAAGCGACCAGATAGAAATCACCAGGTGCACCGGGGTCGGCTCGGTAGAGTCGACGCGACACATACTCGCTCAATCCGCCAACGGTAGGCAATGCGGTTAGTTCGACGCTGGCACCGCTGGTAAACGAACCAGGGATGGAAGTCGTAAAGGCAGCTGACGGCGCGGATTCGAACCCATCGGCATCCACGTAGGTCAGTTTGTATTCATAGGTGTCACCACCGTTGAGCAAACCGGACGAGAGCGGTTGCCAAGTCACATTCTGCCATGTTGGAACAACGTCATCCTGTACCGATCCACCAGGCGAACCAACGACGGTCAAATTCTCGGCGACATAGTGAACGATGTCCGTGTCATCAAATCGTGCAGCGACCGTGAACTCTTTAGGGGGATCAACCGGCGTTGTGGTCACTCGAATGAACAAGCCGTTGATACTATTTTCAACAAGCAGGTTGTTGTGAATATCCGGACCGATGCGATCATAATCGGCAGTAAAGATCCCGCCTTGCTGATACTGCGGAGCTTGGAAGCTTGTCTCTGCAAAACTATTCGGAGCCGCGCTGATTGCTGAATCAGCACTGTAGGTAATCGTATTGAAGGTAACCGTTGGACGCATGTCTAGGATCTGGATCGGATTGACCAGTTGCTGGACCGAATCAATCAACACATTCGATCCACCGCCGTAGCGAATTTCGGCGTGGTTCACCGTCTGCAGGAAGATACCTTCATCCTCTCGGTCACGACGCCCCTCAGCTTGGTCGATATCCCGGCGGAAAATGAGTCCGCCCCAGTTTCCAGATGATGGTGCAGGACTAATTCCAGATGCGGCGGTATCCACCAATCGGTCACGAGTGCTCGTGAAGATCACGCTACCATCCGAATAGCCCTCGGTGCTGACCTGATCATCATCACCAAGCAAAGTGGTGACGACCGGATCGCCGCTGAGACTCAAATCAACTAGACGCGGTGTACCAAGGACTTGCAACGCACCGTTGCTGCGGTCGACCTGAACGGTACTACTACCAATGTTGATGTACGAGTTGCGAAGCTTGAAGACCGCTCCGGCGTCAATCATCGTGGTGACACCACTCGGAACGTTCATCGAGCGACCATCGGTCAACGCTCCACCACCCGTTTCGGAAGTACCAATCTGGTAACTGAGATTGTCCGCTTCGGTGGTAATGTCATTGTCGAGACCACCATTGCCCACGATTCGAACGATATCGCCATAAGCAGATGAACCGAATGCGTTTGCAACCGCTGAGTTTGCGATGTTGTTAAACGGTCGATCGAGCGTCCCTTCGGCGAATGGCCCTGCAAGCTTATCCACAAAGATCGTTCGGCCGATGACTTCCATTCCGGAGAAGTCGCTCGAGAGATCAACGCTTCGCTCACCTGCAAACTCGAGAACCGGAGTCGATCCGGTTAGATCAAGGGCGACTGAGACCCCTGTGTTTCCTGTCTGTGCATTGATCGCCGTTGCCAGCTTCCCTGCAATATCCGCGGGAGTATCAATGGGGCTGAAAAGAACCTCGACGTTTCCGGGGGACGCACCACCGGCAACGGTCACAAACTCGTATTGGCGAACCACGCTTCCGCCGCTGACGATCGTCATGACCTGCCCGGGCTCGGCACGCTGACCGTCACCTTCGACGGTTACTCGCCGCTGTAACGCACGAGTCTCAAACCAGAAGTTATGAATACCGCCAGGTACTCCATCACCATCGCCATCGAGTGGTGTTCCGGGTACGCCAGCTCGATCACTGTCCTGATCCCGTAGGACGTCAAGTTCATCAACCTGTGGCTCAAACTTTAGGTGCAACTCATAGTCACCCTGAGTCCGACCACCGTTTCCAGTTCCAGAAATGGTTGGGTCGTATTGATCATTACCACTCGCAGCAACCCCGATGTAGTAAACACCTTCGCCCAACGATGCAATGATCCGAGAATCTTCACCAAAGTAATCATCGTTGCGTTGGATCTTCTGAAGTCCGCCACCGGAAAGAAGCAGCGGCGAGAAGGTTGTCAGGTCGGCGTCACCGATGTCGGTGTTCGCATCACCGACCACCACGGCAGCTCTGAAAATCGAGCTTGCGAAAGGATGGTTGTTGATCGCGTCAACAAGATCGCCAACCAACACTTCAGTGACATTTGGACCGAGCCTTGGGAGGTCGACCAGAATCCCATTGGGGGACGGATTGCCTGATTGATCGAGTGATTGAAGCACTCTGATCTCGGTGTCACCAACGCCGCGATCTGACTGCACGAACGAAATCGACGAATTATTGCCGAGGCGGCTAGGCATCAGCGAGTTGATCTGCAGCCCCATGTCAGAACCAAGACCAAAGTCGGTCAGAACACTCGCTGAGACTTCTTCAAATAGAGTCAACTCCGTATCGAGAAGGCTTGAGTCTGCAAGACGCTCCGAGAAGGTCTCGGCGGTCAGGGTTCCCACTTGGGTCGGATCGTCCAAGTCGACAACAAACTGATAAAGGTCGATATCAACACTGTCAGTACGATGCAGATACTGACCGTGCAGCACGTCGTAGTTGTTAGGGAAAACTGGCTCAAGATCGGTCAACGACTGAATCGAGGCATTCAAGAATCCTGAACTGAGACCCATGATCGTCGGCGTGGAATCACCACGAACCGTAAGATCACCAGCATCGGACATCGAAAGCAAATCCGAAGCGTTCTGAAGTCCCAACAGCAAACCGATACCAGCAACGGACTTTCGAGTGAAATCCTCACCGTAGTCCATGTTGAAGTCGACTGACTTATCAAACACCAAGGCAGCGTCGCCGTAACCTGCGCCATTTGGATCGTTTGGAATTCTGAGGGTGGCGTCAATCACCCCTACAGAACGGAGATCCGCATCCACTGCCGGCTGGACTCGCGAATCATCACCCACGGCAAAAGTGATCCCGTCGGAGGACGTCTCTCTGAACTGAACTCCAATGTTGTTAGACCACAAATCCAATGCTTCGCGGATTCTGGTTTTCTGGACTTCCGTAATCTGATTCAGATAATTCGTTCCAGTCAGAGGATCCGTCGCGAAAATACCTTGGAAGTTGTAGGCAACCTCAGTGACACCATCTGTCACGTCTGCACCAAAATCAGAATTGATGTGGCTGAACCGATCGTCTGAACCAGGATCCAGATCACTACCGACCGGTTGAATCACGACGGTCTGAGGATCGATCGTTTCGCTAAGCAAGACGCTCTTTAAAGCAGAGCCGGTTACCGGATCGATTTGCCCGAACACACCAACATCAAATGCTTCCTGCAGAGTATCACCCACTGCGACCAAAGTGATCGCTGGAGAATCAACCATGCGAGCGGGAACGAGAGTCGCAGTCAGGTCTGCGGTATTCTGCGGAGTCACCGCCAGCGCAATCTCACCGGATAGACTAGCGGTAATGTAATCCGACAAATCCTGAACGGATGGCGAGGCGCCACCTAGATCAAAAACGATTGCCCCCAAGGGTCCGCCAGCTAGCGTGTGTGACAAGCCTGCCGCACCGGAGTCAATGAAACTGATCTGACGTCCTGCGCTACCTTCACCAACCAGACTCTGTTCTGTCAAACGCAGTGAAAGACCCGAGACGCCAAAATCAACGACCGCCGAAGCAACCACGGCTGTCTGCAGCGGTGGCAGAATCACATCGAGACGATCATCGACCGCGGTCCCGATTCGCAGCCGGAACGTGCCACCTTCGATCGGTACGCCCGCGTTGCCGTCAACATCTGGCCCCAATTCGTTGAGATCCTGAGCGAAAATCAAACGCGCAGTGTGAGTCGCTTCGTCATAAATCACCTCTTCGGGGTGATAGAGCGCATCATCGCTATTGCGTACCGTTCCTTGCGTGAGGAACAGTTGATAGAAGCGAGGATGTTCAACTGAACGAATGGTTGGATTACCCGCATCGTCATGCTCGACAAACATCGGGTCTTCGTTGAAGTAGACAACAATCTCATCTCGATTCTGACTTAGCGTCCCATCTGGTTGACGCACGACAGGTTGCGGAATCACCGCTTCAATGAGCGCACCCAACTTCAAGTTAAAGCGAGTTGTATCGATACGCTGCCCGGCGACTCGGGGCTGCAGAAGTTCACCGAGTGTGTTTCGGAGACCGACAATATCCTTCGAGGGATCGTCATACCCAAAAACTTCCACTTGATATTGATCATCAGGAAGTGCTTCCGAGAAGCGAACCACGACTTCGTTACTCGCGTTATCAGCAAGCGTCACCAAGCCTGGCTGAATCACGATGTCATCCGAAGTCCCCAGCTCACCGTCATCACCGGCTCGGGAAATCTTAACGGCGTCAAAGGTGCCTGGATCGATGTTCTGATCTTGGTCAAAACGCAAGGTCAGCACGCGAGGTGCCGTCTCAACGGTTGACCCCTCAACGATCAGTTCACCGACGTTGGGCTGGATCCCAACCAACTGAGGCCCCGCCAGCAGTTGCCGCGACTCCAGCGTTTCGAGTAGGTGACGACGTCTCTTGTTACGGCTTAATTTACGTCCTTCAAGACGCTCCTTACCGAACTTACGGAGGTCGTTGTGGTTTGAAGAGACCGTCGAAATGTTTTTTCGCTTACGCGAGGTCATAGACCGAACCTTCCAGGCGACGTGCTCCCCGTTGATGAATCGACGGGGTACACAGTGAAATGGTGGTAGTAGGCAAGCTCACAACGCTGTCTCCGCAGTTGGCCGAGAGACGTCTTCTCACCTAACGATCGTCTTGCACAGAGCGCACCACAGAGCGCACCACGGAGCGCACCGATGTACAGACAGTCGCCAAGTATAATTAGACCCTCAGAACCCGCAAACATTTGCTGTTTTTGCTTATCCCGACTTGAACAATATCGATGAGTATAGACGAGTGAATTTGCCTAGGCTGACGCTGACACTCGTAACAATTCCTGCCAGAAAGCATTCAGTGCTTCCTAACTGCGTCCGACCTTCCGTGCTCGGACCGAGATTCTCAGACGGCTAAGGGCACCAAAAAGTTCCAACGATGGCACCCACCGACCCTATCCGTTGTCTGCAGAACAACGAACCAAGGCGCATTCCGAGTATCAAACCTCAGTGTGAAAACGGTTGGACAGGGAAAATATTGCTGACATTTCCGATTTTGCCTATGCCAACCTGCCCTCTTTCTCACGATGTGGCGTAACTGGAGGCCGTAAGACCTACCCTAACCCGACTTTCCGGTCACCAAAAACCACCTAAATTACCCGAGAACCACCCGTAAGGGCTATCTATATACCACCCATGCCGATTTCCCGATCCGCTGCTCGCGATCGCCAAAATCCCTCACCGATCACCGCCTGGGTAGTCCGAATCCCAGTCCTCTTCGTCGTCACGATCTGGATGCAAAGGGTCATCGGAGTCAAAAAAGAGATCCGCCAGACCTAGAGGAACCGACTCGCCTCCCAATGCTCGCTTACGTCGCTTTGCGAGCTCCTCAAGATCACTCGCTTCCTCTCCCAAACATCGGTCCAACGCCTCACGCCAGGCGGCATCACGACTTAACGGATGATCCAAATCCTGCCCCAAGCGTTTGATCGCGTACCGCAAAAGGTTGATCCCATCGCGAGGTGAGAAGTCTAACTTCAAGTGATGGGATGCCTGAAGAAACTCCACGGTCATCGCCAGCATCTCAGGCTCGGCGTAGGGTAGGTGATACCGCAGGATCTCCATCTCGTCTTGCTTGTTGGGAAAGCCGACCTTAAGAGTGGGCTGCAAACGACTGAGAATGTAGTCGGGGATTTCAAAAGTTGACTCATCGTCATTCATCGTCACCGCCGCGCGAAACTCGCGGGCCGCAGGAATCTGAATTCCCGCTACAATCGACTCCACCATCCGCCGCCCGTCGAACAAAGGAGCGAGGGAAGCCCACGACTTTTCGTTCATCCGGTTGCCTTCATCCAACAAACAGATCCCACCACAAATCATCGCTGAGACCAGCGGTGATGCGTGATAGGAAATGTTGCCGTTCTGCCCAAGGACAGGTGTCACCAATAGATCCTCAGGACGGGTATCAGCCGTGCACTGGAAAATATAGAGCGGCAACCCCTGCTGCTTAGCGGCTGCTATCACCAGTTGAGTCTTCCCCATACCCGGGGAACCAAGAAGTCGGGGAGTCAGCGGCAAATCGGACTCATCGACAGTGATCCAACAGGCGAGCAGTTGCATCAAGATGTCGTGCTGACCAATCCAACGTGCTGATCCTTCATAAGGCTTGGAAAGCTTGAGACGAACACCGTCAATTTCGACGTAACCGTCCTGCTTCCCATTCGCGGCCCCTTCATCGCCACTCATCCGATCCACCTTTCGCGAAATCCTAAAAAGTCGATTGTTTCATCGAAATACAACATCGATGTTGCAGACCGTCGCTGAACACCAAATTCGTGATCAGCGAAACTCGTTTCGCCTAAGCAGAAGCGTTCGGCACCAGTGGAGCAAGAGGAGCTGTTACCTGCGGATGCCCCCCGTCAACATCCATCTGAATGGTCAAATGCCTTCGCCAAGCATGATCATCCGCCGCAGGGAAATCGCTGCGAAAATGGACACCACGTGATTCGGTTCTCGCCAAAGCCGCATCAACAATGCAGGAGGAGAGCAAAAGCATGTTTTGCAATTCCCACCCTTCAATCGAAGAAAATTGATGGGGCATGACGTAGGCAGCAAACGAATGGATCGAGTCCAGAGCCTCCCGTAACCCTTCCGCGTGACGCTCCACTCCGACCAAACGCCCCATCAAGCTTTTGAGGGAAACTCGAACATCTGCCACGTCAAACGCTTCGGTAGGACGGTGAACGGGATGTTCAAGTGGAAGTGACACCATTTTCTGTGAGCCCTCGGCTGCTGCTCGGGATGCGGACTCCCCTGCGTGAGCTCCATACACCAAACCTTCAAGCAAACTATTGCTTGCGAGACGGTTGGCACCATGAAGACCACTGCTGGTCACTTCACCGGCGGCCCATAGCCCGGGCAGAGTCGTGCGCCCCTGACGATCAATGGAGACCCCACCGATCATATAGTGCGCACCGGGACGAACAGGAATTCGGTCGCGTGCGATATCTAAACCAAATTTCGCACACGCTTTGGCGATTCCGGGAAAACGCTGGTGAACGTGACCGGAGTCCAAGTGGGTCAAATCAAGGTAAACATTGGAGTGCTTTGTTTTTTCCATTTGCCGAATGATCGATTGGCTCACAATATCTCGCGGTGCTAACTCACCACGATCATCGTAAGCGAGCATGAAGCGATCACCGTGGCAATCAACCAACCTGGCACCTTCGCCACGCAACGCTTCTGTGATCAACGAGCGAGATGCACCGGCGATGTAAAGAACGGTGGGGTGAAACTGCATGAACTCCATATCACGCAACTGAACGCCTGCTCGGTAAGCCAGTGCATGACCATCTCCGGTCGCAACGAGAGGGTTCGTTGACTCGCGAAAAACCTGACCCGCCCCACCAGAGCATAGGATCGTCTCCTTCGCCCAAACAATCACCGGCTGCTTTCCCTGTTGAACAATCAGGGCCCCTCGACAGCGTCCCTCATGAGTCAGCAGGTCGACCGTGAATGCATTCTCCCAGATGTCAATATTCGCCTGATCGCGAGTTCGGTCGATGATCGCTCGCATCACCTCTTGGCCAGTTGCATCACCTCGAGCATGCACAATGCGTTCTCGGCTATGACCGCCTTCGCGTCCCAAAGAAAGCGTTCCCTCAAGCTGATCAAACTGAGTCCCCCAGGTGACCAGTTCCTCAATCCTCCGAGGCCCCTCACGAATGACCATGTCGACGATTTCGGGGTCGCAAAGATTCCCGCCTGCCCCAAGGGTATCCTCAACATGTGACTCAAAACAGTCTTCCGGGTCGAGCACACCGGCAATGCCGCCCTGTGCATAAGAACTGTTGGACTCGGCGAGTCGATCTTTCGTGACAATCAACACGCTTTGGTGCGAAGCAACCGCGTTGGCGGCTCTCAATCCTGCCAATCCACCACCGATAATGAGGATATCGGTGTACCGATGAAGTGCCCTTCTTGAATCGAATGGCAGCAGGTAGCGAGGAGTCAGCATGTCGTATTTATTGGTCAGTCAGGAATTGAACACTACCAGCATAGCAAATCTCCCAGTGCTTCGATTGAGTCTCCAGAGCTTCAACCGAGTCTTCAGCTTTGAATCCCTGCTTGTCCCCACGCCTCCGCACCGCAATTACCCTAGCGTTCAATCAAGCCATCGCAAGACAGAAAGCAAAGACTCCCACGCCTAGAATTAGCGAAAAGTCGAAGCAAACGTTTTTGGCATCGGATCCATCTCCCGCAAAGATGACCGATCAGCGATCGTTACACCAGTCAAACAACGGATTTCTAATGCTCTCTTTGCCGGTTAGCTAATCGAGGAAAAAAAAGACGCTTGAGAGGCTTAGTTCGACGCAAAAATCAGTTTGCCCGCGAGAGCACCTCGACATCCATTCGCCTCCGAGGATACCCTTGTGCGTTGTAGATCACACCCTCCGACTGAGCTTTTCTGTACTTTCGATATTGCCTTAGACTTTCGATCGTGCCTTAGGCTTTCGATCGTGTCTCGAAGACGACAATTGCGACCCTGCCTCCAAGAAGGCTGAGAAAAGCAGACCGCAGGAATGACCCGCTAAATTTGCCCTTTGACCAAATCCAGCCGCGTGGCTGAGGACCTGCTCCCATGCAACACAACGACCTCACCGACAATGAAACCGAAATGGATCCGCAGCTCACGACGATTCAACCGGGCGGTGGAGTGGTCATGTCGATCGAACTCGCTTGGGGCAAACTCCGACGTGCAATCCTTAGAACCGTGCGTCCAGGTTATGTCCGATCAATGGCTGAATCGCGGCAAGGCACCCGTGGATCACTCCCGTTTGAACCAGTCGACCCACGCGATTTGAAGTTCTACCGAAATCAAGACACCTACTGGTGGGCTGAATCGGATGACCCGTTCACTTGGAGAGATGGATTACCATTTGTTCGAGTCGGACTCGCAGAACTAATCCTATTAGGTGGAGGGTTTGTGGCATTGGCAATCGCGGGGGCTTTCATTCACCCCCTCCTATCGATCCCTCCAGCGGTCATTGCAATTCTTGTCGCGTGGTTCTTTCGAGATCCTCATCGACATATCCCATCACAACTCGGAACCGTCGTCTCACCCGCAGATGGTAAACTCGTTCAAATCGAGACCATCGAGGATCCGGA
>JAKMEW010000316.1 GCA_022425745.1 Rubripirellula sp. | reverse complement strand
AGAACCGATCGAAACACTCGGCTTTGCCATGGGAGTGCGCGAGACCGCCAAACCGACCGACTGCAAGATTCACATCAATGGGGAAACTAAAAAACTCGGAGAAGTGGTGCCCCGAGGATTCCTTTCCGTCGACCAACCTCATCTGCCTGAGCAACTGAAAACGAACCCGATTTCTGGGGATCAAAGCGGGCGACTGCAACTCGCGCGTTGGATCACCTCGGACCAGCACCCCCTGACTGCGCGTGTTCTCGCGAATCGAATTTGGCTAAACCTCATGGGGAAGGGGATCGTTTCTACCCCTAATGATTTTGGTGTGTATGGAGCGACCCCGACTCACCCCGCGTTACTTGATCACCTAGCAAGCGAGTTGATTGCTGGGAACTGGTCCACCAAACAACTCATCCGATCCATTGTTCTCTCGCATACCTATCAGCTTGATAGTCGCTGTGATGAAGAAGGGCACCGGCTAGATCCCACAAACCTTTGGTACACGCGACACTCCCGTCGTCGACTCGACGCCGAATCGATTCGCGATTCCGTTCTGATGGCCAGCGGGACCCTTGATACCACCACCCGAGAAGGCTCTGACGTCGACGCCGTCGACATGCTGATCAATTGGCCACCGGGCCAATCGACAAACCTTCATCAGGAGACGAATCGGCGAAGTATTTTTCTCTGCATGCTACGCCATGCTCCGCCTACACAATTAGCCGCTTTCGACCTTCCCGATGGCGTTGCGGTGGTTGGACAGCGAGAAACCACAACGCTACCAACACAGTCTCTGTTTTTCATGAATAGCGACTTCATTCTTGATCAAACTCAACAGTTTGCAAAACAACTCGAGCGTTATTCCGACGACCAGCAAAAAATCGAACAGATCTTTGCGAGATCCCTACAAAGACTCCCTACCGCAGAAGAGACTGAAGAGGGCATCGAGTTTTTCCAATCGCTGCAGCGAGAACTGCAGGATGAAATCACCGATCCGTTACGAAGAGCCGATCGCATTTTGGCGAGTTACACACAAGCCATCATGAGCACAAACGAATTCCGATACGTTGACTAGCGGGAAGAAACATGAGCAACAAGCTACCTTTTTCACGTCGGTCCATGCTGCAAAACGCATCGTGTGGTTTTGGCCTACTCGCCTTTGAGGCTTTGAATCAGCGGGTTTCTCGCGGCACAGAGATCGTTAGCACAACCCCTCGGCACAATGATTCACCGGCCATAACGGCCCGTGCAAAGCGAGTCATCTTCATGTGCATGAGCGGAGGCCCCGCTCAAATGGACACATTTGACTACAAGCCTCAAACCGGAAATAAACCGCATCCCGGATCGGTGTACCCGTTCCAGCGGCGTGGGCAGAGCGGGATTTGGATGTCTGACCTGCTACCGGAAATGTCCAAACACGCTGATCGACTTTGCGTGATCAACGGAATGCATGCCGACACAGGAAATCATGCACAATCGTTTTTGCAAATGCACACTGGCGAGCGATTGAGAAAGCGTCCGAGCATCGGATCATGGATTTCATACGGACTTGGTACGGAAAACGAAAACCTGCCCGGCTTCATCAGTCTTAACGCTGCTAAACCGTCGGTCTATTCCAGCGCATTTTTGCCCACCGAATTCACGGGAACGCCAATCGGGACCAACGGTGAAAACATGTCACTGGCAACTATTCGCGACATCCGAGGTGGATCGCTTTCTAACATAAGTCAACGAACTCAATTGGACTTAATTCAGTCCATGAACAGGCAGCACTTTGCAGAGCGGGAACGCGACCAGCAACTTGAAGGCGCCATTGAGTCAATGGAACTAGCATTCAGAATGCAAGGCTCGGCTCAAGAAATCCTTGATCTCAGCAATGAAACCAAAGCGACACTGGACAGGTATCGCGTTGGAAAAAAGTTGTCCGTTGGAACCTGTCGTCCAACTGACTTTGGCCGGCAATGTTTACTGGCTCGGCGGTTTATCGAATCCGGTGTTCGCTTTGTCGAAGTCAATCACGGTGGTTGGGACCAACACAAGAACCATCGTCGAGACTTAGAAGCTAACTGCGAAACAATCGATGCGCCCATTGCCGCGTTGCTTGAGGATTTAGCAGCAAGAGGTTTACTGGATGATACGCTCATCGTTTGGGGAGGCGAATTTGGACGACCCGGACTCGTACCAGATGACGGCAAAGATGAATCAGGCCATAACGAGAAAGGCTTTACTTTCTGGCTCGCCGGTGGCGGCACGAAATCAGGTTACGTTCACGGAAAGACGAGCGAGACCGGTGCCAAAGCCGTTGAAGATAAAGTCCACTTCCGTGACTTACATGCAACGATCCTACACGCACTCGGACTCTCGCACCACAATCTGACCTTCGAACACGGTGGTCGTACTCATCGCTTGACCGGCCCCGATCAAGCAAACGTCGTTCACAAACTCTTTGCTTAATTGCTCAATAAGACTCAACGTTGCTGCGATCATCCTACGCAGGGATCACCCAGAAGATGCCAACTGAGTGCAAAATCGCGAAACCCCAAAACGGTCTGATCCGACACCGGATACGAAAACCAACCAAAGTATCAATGTTCAAAATCGAATCTTTCTTTTACCGATCGCTCCTAGCAACCGTCACTTGGACTCACGTACTCGGATTCTGCGTCATCCAAGCGGAAACACCGGTGCAGTTTGATCGTGAAATCAGGCCGATCCTTTCCGATAAATGCTTCTTCTGCCACGGACCGGACCGAGAGCATCGCGAAGCTGACCTTAGGCTGGATCTACCTGATGAAGCGGCAACAGCAATTGAGGCGGGTGACCCCGAAAATAGCGAACTGATCCGCCGCATCTTGGCGCACGACGACAGCAAGATGCCGCCGGAGTCTTCAAAGAAATCTCTCACGAGCACGGAGATTGAACTGCTAAGCCAATGGATTAGACAGGGAGCCCAGTGGACAGAGCACTGGTCCTTCATCCAACCCGAAAAGACAGATCACGTCAGCGGACATGCACGAAACGTTATTGACTCACTGATCCAACAAAAAACGCCCACCGGTCAATTATCAAAACGAGCAAGCAGCGAGACGCTGATCCGACGTGCAACACTGGACCTGACGGGACTAGCACCAACGGCAGATGAGATTGATCAATTCCTCAAAGATCAATCTCCGGACGCATACGAGCGATTAGTTGACCGGCTACTGAAGTCGCCTCGATACGGCCAGCGAATGGCAGTTGATTGGCTCGATGCAGCACGATACGGAGACACCAGTGTGTATCACGCTGACGGACCGCGTGACATGTGGGCCTGGAGAGACGCCGTAGTCAACGCGTTCAATCAAAACATGCCGTTTGATGAATTCTCGATCAACCAACTAGCAGGTGACCTTCGTGAGAATTCGACCGAGCAACAACGCATCTTGGCTGGCTTCAATCGTAACAATGGCACGACAGATGAAGGTGGAGCAATCGCAGAAGAATACCGAGTCGAATATGTCGTTGACCGTGTGAAAACAACCTCTACCGTTTGGCTTGGGTTAACCATGGAATGCGGTCAATGCCACGACCATAAATACGATCCGATTTCACAAGAGGATTACTATCGTTTTTACGCGTTTTTCAACACCAGCAGTGACGCTGGTATGCAAACACGCAAGGGGAACGCCGCACCGATGATCCAAATCGCGGATCCAGAGAAACAGAAACGCTTACCAAGTAAACGCCAAGAACTTGCGGAAACCAAGAATGCGATCGGCAAGATGGAGGAAGCATGTGAGGAGACCCTAGCAAAATGGTTAACAAAACAAGCGGAGAATCAAGATTCCATACTCCCGCATCTTGAAGGATGCGTTCTGCGTGTACCGTTTATCGAAGGAGAAGGCAAAGGTGTTAACGCGAGCCTACCTAGTGATGCAACGGGAACCATCGACGGCAACGTTGACTGGAAAACCTCTCGTGTTGACTGGGGTCTCAATTTTGACGGTAACACCTTTGTTGATCTGGGGAACCAAGCAGATTTTGAGCGGACGGATTCATTTTCTTACGGTGGTTGGATTCGACCTCACAAAAAATCTGGGCAGGGAGCCGTCGTTGCCAAGATGGACAACGCCAATAAATTCCGCGGCTATGACATGCTCACGGGAGACGCTCCGGTCTCAGTCCATCTCATTCATGACTGGCCCGGCAACGCAGTTAAAGTGAATACGAAGAAAAAGCTCGCTGCCGAACAATGGCAGCATGTCATGATGACATACGATGGATCAAGTAAAGCGTCGGGAATCAAGATCTACGTCAACGGCGAGAACTGGGAGTGGAGCATTGAACAAGATGGCCTGAGTGAAACCATTCGCACGGACAAGACTTTTCTCGTTGGAAGTCGCCATCCGGGATCAAGATTCAAAGGAGAGATTGATGAAATCCAAGTCTACAATCGCACTCTTGAGTCTGAAGAGGTCAAACAACTCGCCTCGTTAACACCGATCAGCGACCTCGTCTCCATTCCGAATCCCAAACGTACCGATCAACAGAACCTCGCCCTGAAACGCTATCACCTACGCAAGGAAAACCCAGACTATTCGAAACTCGAATCCCTCGTTTCGACTCTCAGCAACGAAATCATCGAGCTGGAAAAACCGATGACGTCGGTGATGGTGATGGGCGACATGGAAAAGCCCAGGGAGACCTTTATTTTGAATCGTGGTGCCTACGATTCACCGACGGAAAACCGCGTGGAAGCGGGTACTCCGGCGGTGCTCCCCGCCATGCAGTCCAACCTGCCCAACAATCGACTTGGTCTCGCCAAATGGCTCTTTCAAGATGACCACCCGCTTACCGCAAGGGTCGCGGTGAATCGCTACTGGCAAATGCTCTTTGGAAATGGCCTCGTTTCCACCCCAGAGGATTTCGGTGCACAGGGAGCGTTTCCATCTCACCCCGAACTACTCGATTGGCTAGCGAATGATTACCGAGAAAATGGCTGGGACACCAAAAGGCTACTCAAAGAAATCATGATGTCGTCGACCTACCAGCAGTCGTCCAGCTGCACGCCCGAAGCATATCAAGCCGACCCTGATAATCTACTGCTCGGCCGAGGTGCCCGCTTCCGACTCTCAGGTGAAATGATTCGTGATTCCGCTCTGATGATTAGCGGTCTATTAGTGGACGAATATGGCGGTCCCGGTGTGAAACCTTACCAACCAGGAGGACTCTGGGCTGAGGTCGGGTTGGGCGGCAATCCTAAGTTTGTTCAAGACCATGGTGAGAAACTTTATCGACGGAGTCTCTATACCTACTGGAAACGATCCGCACCTCCGCCATCGATGCAAATTTTCGATGCTCCTACCCGAGAAAAATGCACGGTTCGTCGAGCGAGGACCAATACACCTCTCCAAGCACTTGTCACGCTGAACGACGTTCAGTTCGTTGAAGCGGCTCGGAACTTCGCACAATTAATCTTACTCAGTGCATCCCAATCCGATTCCGACCGGATTCGCGATGGCTTTCGTCAAGTGACTGCGAGGTTCCCGAATAAAGAAGAACTTAGTGTCCTGACAACTCTGCTTATTGATGCACGAGCAAGCTACGCTGACGATTTAGAATCCGCTGAAAAGCTCTTAAAAGTCGGAGAGTCTAAACGTGACGACAGCATCCCCTCACAAGAGCATGCTGCATGGACACTCTTGGCCAGCACCTTGCTGAATCTCGACGAAACACTCACTCGCGAATAATCGACAACAGATAGCCCTATGAACCCGATCGAAACCTACAGCCGTTCATTAACCAGACGACAGCTGCTATCGCGTGGCCGCGGATGCCTTGGCGCTGCGGCACTAACAACGCTTCTAAAAACAGATCAAGCTCGTGCCGCTACCAAGGCAGCAAGTTCCTATCCGGGGCTTCCCGAGTTGCCACACTTTGCTCCAAAAGCCAAACGGGTGATCTATCTGTTCATGGCAGGCGGACCAAGCCATATCGATCTTTTTGACTACAAACCGGCCATGAGAAAACTTCATGGCACAGAACTTCCTGATTCAATCAGAAACGGGCAACGACTGACTGGAATGTCGAGTGGCCAGAGCACCTTTCCCTGTGTTGCCCCGATGTTTGAGTTCAAACAGTTTGGTGAGCGTGGAACATGGGTCAATGGTGAGCTACTGCCTCACACAACCAAGATCGTCGATGACCTGACGATTGTTCGGACAATGAATACGGAAGCGATCAATCACGATCCAGCAATTACCTACATCAACACTGGCACACAACAGCTTGGCAGGCCCAGCATGGGATCGTGGCTCAGCTACGGACTCGGCAGCCCCAACGAGAACCTGCCAGCCTATGTCACGATGATTTCGGTCGGAGCGAAACCGGGCCAGGCTCTCTTCTCACGTTTATGGGGATCCGGCTTCTTGCCTTCCAAGCATCAAGGTGTGCAGTTTCGCAGCGGCGAAGATCCGGTTCTTTACCTGCGAAATCCAGACGGTGTCGATCGTGAGACCCGGCGAAAAATGCTCGACGGACTCGCGAAGCTTAACGCAACCCATTTTGATTCCGTCGGCGACCCAGAGATTGAAGCCCGAATCGCTCAGTACGAAATGGCTTACCGGATGCAAACGTCCGTTCCCGATCTGATGGACATGGAGAATGAGAGCGAGCAAACCTATGAACTTTACGGTGAAGATGCTCGGAAGCCTGGAACTTTCGCCGCAAATTGCGTGATCGCCAGAAGGCTCGCGGAACGAGGCGTCCCATTCATTCAACTCTTCCATCGTGGCTGGGATCAACACGGCAATCTCCCGAACGAAATCCGAAAGAACTGCCAATCAGTCGACCAACCCGCTGCAGCACTTGTGCAAGATTTGAAGCAACGAGGCATGCTGGAAGACACCGTGGTCATTTTTGGTGGTGAGTTTGGACGTACCATTTACAGCCAAGGTAAGCTCACTGAGAACAATCATGGACGCGACCATCATGGACGCTGCTTTAGCACATGGGTGGCCGGAGGCGGATTTAAAGCAGGTTTTGATTTTGGTACGACGGACGACTACTCCTACAACATTGTTGAAGACCCCGTGCACATCAACGATTTCAACGCCACCGTTCTCCACACGCTTGGAATCGATCACGAGCGATTTACGGTCAAGCACCAAGGACTCAATGCAAAATTAACCGGCGTTGAACCGGCAAGAGTCGTCCATGAAATACTCGCTTAATCACGAGAATCAATTCGCTGACTGTTAACGGTTCACGGTAGCATCCATTTAGAAAAACCATCTCACGCGATGCCTCCCTTGTTCTTTGGAACGAAAGCCCAACCCATGAGATCTTTTGGTCTTTTTTTTGCCTGTCTGATTTTCTTCACCGGCTCTGTTCATGCTGGCACCAAGACTTGGGATGGCAGATACTCAACGGAGCAGATTGAGCTGACGGTGGTCTACTTTGTCCCCGCTGATCGCAGTCCGCTTGCTGACTGGCGTGACCGAGTTGATTACTACTGTCGAAGGATTGAAAAATTCCACTCCCGCGAATTCGGTGAACAATCAACACTCACAACCAAAGTGATCAACCGTCCTTTCACCTCCAGTCAGACAACCGCAATACTGCGTCAAGGCGACGCCAATTCGATCTACTACAAGACACTTTCAGAAGTTGACCGTGGTATCCAATTCCAGACCAAACCAGAATCTGGAGCCTTTCCGATCTTGCTCGTCCTCAGCGAAATCAACTGGCGACCACTAGATGACTTCTATCGACTTCGCCCATCGGAGCAGGGATTCGAATTCGAGGGAAATTATCAACGTGGGGAACACTTCCCAGGAGCGACCTCCGGCGGAGCTCGTGCCAGCTACATCGCAAATCGGGGATGTGGCTGGGGTTTGGTTAGTGCAGATGGATGGCGAGTACCCTACCGTGGATCTGACTGCGTGATCTATCACGAAGGATGCGGACATACGGTTGGGCTACCACACCCAGAACCAGGTAACGGTTCAGTGATGTCCCTGGGACAATACCGTGGCTGGATCAGCGAATCCTGGTTGGATGACGACCAAAAAGAGCGTTTGAATTGGCAAGCGGAACCCGATCGGCAACAGCGTCCCAGCGATCTCTTCTCCGCGTTTCGCGCTATCCCCAACCCTCGCGAACCCAAGCCAAATCAAAACATCTCTCTCGAACTGGATTTGCCTGTCGGATCCAAAGTAAAATCACTCCGAGTCCGTTATCAAACAGCAGTCCATGGACCGTGGTCAGAAATCTCTGCTAATTGGGAAGGTGACACGCCCTCAAAAATTGATTTAGGAAGTTTCGATCGAGCTACGCCGATTAGTTATCGCGTTGATGTGGAGTTGGATTCCGGAGAATCAGAGGAGATTTGGGGTTACCTGCAAGTACGGACGGAGAGGGACCTTACACCCCAGCCAAAAATCCTCTCTCCAGATTTACGTGTAGGGCAAAGCAACAATCAGGGCTCACTCAAAAAAGTTGATCGTTCCCAAACCGTGAACCTGCTCGAGAAAATTTCGATCAAAGACTGCTGGAGCGTTGGAACATGGATTCGAGACGGAAAGTCGCTAGTTAGCCCGAAACAATATGGCGCGAGACTCGAACTGCCCGCCACCGATTATGATTCGTATCAGCTTAACCTGCTCGTCGAGCCGCTTGATGCTCCGAATTCACTATTGATTGGCAATCGCCATCAATCAAATCGATTTGCCACCACCTTTGGTTTTTTGACCAAGGTTGGCTTCCTCAGCGCGATTGAAAACATCAACGGGCGAAACATCGGCAACGAGACCACCCACCAAGGTCAACTGTTCAAGAAGAACCAAATTTCACAGGTGATCATCGAAGTTCACGACGGTCGCGTCATCATGATGGTTGACGGGATGATGATTGTTGACTGGAAAGGTGACCCCTCAGAACTCTCGTTATCTGATTATTGGCGGACACCAAATCCAAACGCCTTATCTCTAGGAACTTATGACTGTCGTTTCAAATTTCACCAAATCCTGATCACTCCTTTCTAAGCAAGACAAACTACCTTTGCTTTGCGGGCGTAAAACAGGTCAGTTATCTTGATAAGAATCGTGAGACGATTCGATGTCACCTTCAATAAAGACCATGCGGCAGAATACGATGCGATCAAAGTTGCCCCAATCATCGCAGTGCCTCAAGCTCTCGCTAGTGTTGATCTTTTTGGCTCTCCATTTTGGACTAGGCGGGTCGAGCATTACTGCGGCAGAAGCCCCGCTTTCCTACGAGCGAGACATTCGACCCATTTTTCGGGCACACTGTTTTGATTGCCACGGTGCAACCGAAGAAATCGAAGGAGGACTCGACCTTCGATTGGTGCGATTCATGAAATCAGGTGGGGACAGTGGTCCCGCGATTGAACTTCATCATCCCGACCAAAGCCTACTCATCGAGCGAATCGAAAGCGGTGAAATGCCGCCGGGCGACACTCGTGTCAGCCAGCAAGAATTGGAAACTCTGAATAAGTGGATCGAGCAAGGTTGCAACACACTTCGCACCGAACCGGAATCGATTCTTCCAGGATTAGGAATCACACCTGAGGAAAGAGACTTCTGGGCTTTCAAGCCGATCGATGCACTCTCTGTCGATGAACTAAACCAGCAAGTGCCAGATCAGGTTGCGACAAACGCGATCGATAAACAACTTGTTTTGGAAGCCATCGATCAATTGACAAATTCACTGAGAGAGACCGGGGCCGACGAGCAAACGGTTTCAGCAACCGCTACGGAGCTCATGGAAGTTGTGGATTTTCTTCTCGCGCCCCAAGCATCCAGACCAACTCTGATTCGCCGTGCGTTCTACGACCTAGTTGGATTGCCTCCGAGTCCGGAACAGATGCAACAGTGGATGGACCACGCAGATCCACAGTGGTACTCGTCACTGATTGACTCTTTACTAGATTCGCCTCAGTACGGAGAACGCTGGGGACGCCACTGGCTCGACATCGCTGGCTACTCGGACTCCGAGGGCTACACCAATAACGACACCGTTCGTCAATGGGCTTGGAGATACCGTGACTGGGTTATCGAGTCGCTTAACCAAGACAAGCCGCTAAATGAATTTATCATAGAACAACTCGCCGGTGACGAAATCGCGGGTCCGCCGCAGGGTGATCTCACTAATCAGCAAATCCAACTGTTGACGGCAACTGGTTTCCTGCGAATGGCGGCTGACGGGACTGGCAGTGGTGCTAACACCGCCGAAGCTAGAAACCAAGTAATTGCCGACACACTTAAAATCGTTGGAACTTCGCTCCTCGGCTTATCGGTTCAGTGTGCCCAGTGCCATGATCACCGATACGATCCGATTCCGCAGGAAGACTACTACGCTCTGAGAGCCGTCTTTGAACCAGCCATGAACTGGCAAAAATGGAAAGTACCGGCCGCTAGACAGCAATCACTCTACACACAAGCAGATCGAGACGCCGCCGCCGCAATCGAAGAAGAAGCTCAGGTGGTCGCGAAAGAAAAACAGCAAGAACTCGATCGCTACATGAGCGAAGCGTTGTCACAAGAGCTAGAAAAACAACCAACTGAACTTCGTGAAACTTTAAAAACCGCTTACCTCACACCAGCTAACGAACGAACCCCAGAACAACAAGATCTTCTCAAACGCTATCCCAGCGTGAACATCACACCCGGCAACCTGTATCAGTACATTCCTGATTCAAAACCCAAGCTAGCGGAATTTGACAAGAAAATTGCAGATATACGTTCAAAAAAACCAGAAGAACAATTCATTCGATCACTGACTGAGCCACAGGAACCACCCCCCGAAACGAAACTTTTTCATCGTGGCGAACATCAGCAACCAAAACAGTCCGTACAGCCGCACGCGCTTCAGATCACGTGTCCGGAAAATCAGACTGAACCCTTTGCGTCCAATGATTCAGAATCGCGGACGACGGGACGCCGACTTGCCTATGCGAAATGGTTAACCAGCGATGATCACCCGTTGTTTAAACGAGTGATCGCGAACCGAATTTGGCTCCACCACTTTGGTTCTGGAATTGTCAAAACGCCGTCTGATTTTGGTCGCCTAGGAAATCGCCCCAGTCACCCTCGACTACTGGACAAGCTCGCAACTGAGCTCAGCGGTCAGCAGTGGAGTTTAAAATCGATTCACCGCACGATCATGCACTCGAAAATCTACCGTCAGACGCGTGGCATACTGTTTAACCTTGAATCCATCACCGACCAAAAGAATCTTTCGGAATCAACCCAGCAACTTCTCATCAACTACCAGTTTCCTTTCGCCAACCTGATTCGAGTTGATGCGGAAGCGATGCGTGATTCAGTTCTCAAAATCAGTGGAAAATTAGATACAACCGTCGGTGGTAAACCCGTTGCGATCAAGGAAGATGAGACCGGAGCAATCGTAGTCGAAGGAGATTCGGGACGACGCAGTGTGTACATCCAGTCTAGAAGAACCAAGCCCGTTTCGTTGCTTCAAACCTTTGACGCGCCGGTCATGGAAACCAACTGCGAATTGCGAGCCAGTTCGACAGTGGCGACACAATCGCTCATGATGCTCAATGGGAATTTCATCCTAGAAAATGCAAAGGTTCTGGCCGAACGAGCAGCTTCCGAAGCAAAACCTCTTTCACCGACACTCACCAACGATCTTCCACCGATCACTGAACCCACCAAATCAAGATGGTCTTATGGATTTGGAAGAATAGATCCTGAATCTCAACGCACCGAAGCATTCACCCCTTTGGAACACTGGACGGGATCCCAGTGGCAAGCAGGGCCGTCTCTCCCTGATCCAACCTACGGATGGGCGTTGTTAACCCGATCAGGTGGACACCCTGACTCAGCAGACCGCAGTGTCATCCGGCGATGGGAAGCTGATGCGTCAGGAACAGCAAAAATCTCTGGCACCCTTTCGCACGGATCCCCCAACGGAGACGGTGTTCAAGGGAGAATCATCTCGAGTCGACTCGGCCAGCTTGGCTCATGGTCGATCAAGGAGGGGCAACTCAAAACCGAGGTCGAGTCATTTTTGATTGCATCGGGCGATACAATTGATTTTGTGACGGACTCACTAACCAGCATCACTTCCGATTCCTTCAACTGGCCCATCAAACTAACCCTCGTGAAGGAAACGGGTAGTGAAGTCATCGCGGAGTCCGAGACAGAATTTACGGGACCTCAGGAATCACTCGCTGAGATACCAAGCCAGATCGTTCGTGCATGGCAGTTGGTTTACCAAAGAGATCCCAATGATCAGGAACTCGAGAAAGCTTATCGCTTCATCGGACTCCAAATCGACACCGCCAACCGCTCTTCGACCTTTAGCCAACAGCGTTCCGTACTTCGTCAGTGCATGACCAATCTTTGCCAAATGCTTCTGAGTTCCAATGAGTTTTTCTATGTTGAATAATGCTCAATCAAATCACTTGGCAAGTTCGCGTCGAGCGTTCCTGCAGCAGAACACGATGGGAATCGGCAGTCTCGCACTCGCATGGCTTCTCGATCACAACGGTGCTTCAGCCAAAACGAAGCTGCTGCCGAAGAATCAACAAGACTTTGACCTTGCGCCAAAGCAGCCCCCACAACCGGCCAAAGCCAAGGCGATGATTTCGCTGTTTCAACATGGTGGTCCGTCTCACATGGATCTAACCGATCCCAAGCCGGAACTCACTAAATACAATGGCACCGAATATCAAGGAGAAGTTGGATACAGCTTTGTTAACGAGGCGAGTAAAACACTATTGGGGAGCCCGTGGAAATTCCAGCAGCATGGACAATGCGGAACCGAGATTTCCGAACTGCTACCCCACCTCTCGGGGATCGTTGATGACATCTGCTTAATTCGCAGCATGCACACGGGAGCGAATGGCCATGAAGTTTCGATCCGTTACTTTCATGGCGGGATTCCAGGAGTGCTGGGACGACCACACATGGCTTCATGGCTGCTCTACGCCCTGGGCTGCGAAACGGAAAACCTACCGGCCTACATGGTGCTCACCGATCCCGGAGGACCACCGGTCGATAGCACGAACAACTGGTCCAGCGGGTTCATGCCAGCTTTGTATCAGGGAACGGTACTACGTCCACGCGAGCCGAGAATTTTGAACCTCAACGCCCCAGAGCATCTTCGAGGAATCCCCCAGCGACAAAATCTTGATTTTCTGCAGTCGATCAACCAACAACATGCTGATCAATTCCCCGGCAATAGTGAACTGCAGGCTCGCATTGCAAGTTATGAACTCGCAGCCAAAATGCAAATTGCCGCGACCGACGCTCTGGACATTCAACAAGAGCCTCAATACATCCATGAACTGTATGGACTCGATCGTGATGAAACACGGGAATATGGAACTCGCTGCCTGATCGCGCGTCGCCTAATCGAACGTGGTGTGCGATTCGTTCAGCTCTTTCTCAACGGTCAACCGTGGGATAACCACAGCAACATTAGCACAGGCCTTCCATCGGTATGCAAGAAAACGGATCAGCCCGCTGCCGCTCTGGTCAAAGATTTGAAGCAGCGAGGGATGCTCGATGAAGTCATCGTCCACTGGGGTGGAGAAATTGGGCGTTTACCGGTAACCCAAAATCAAGGTGCACCAGAGAAACATGGACGTGACCACAATGGACAGGGTTTTAGCATTTGGCTCGCGGGAGGCGGTATCAAGCCGGGCATGACTTATGGGGCAACCGATGAATTCGGTCACAAAGCGATCGAAAACGTCGTTACTCCAAACGACTATCAGGCGACGCTCATGCATCTGTTTGGGATTAACATTAACGACTCGATATTCCTTCATAATGGGCAAGAGCAGGTCCTCTCCGCAGGCCGACCCGCCAACGTGGTAAAACCCATCCTCGCCTGATCAAACGAATCAGCCAATGATTTCCATCAGTACATTGCTCAACACGGAAACCACATCGCGCACCGCGCGGTCGATTGCGGCGTTCATGTTTAGAGACATACATTCAGCAAGGCTATTAAGAAAAACTAGCCTGCTTACAACGACGCTCGGCGTTATCTTCTTCATGTCGCTAGGGTGCTCACAGGAGGAAACCCCTCAAAACGTTGCGCCAACAACCTCAAAAAGTGGCGACCTCTCTGCGGCTCAACAAATGCTCGCGGCAATCAAACGAAACGACTGGGAAACTGCAAGTAAAGTCTCCAAGGAAGTATTGATCGCCAACCCCGACGACGCAGAACTGATCACCCAAGTTGCGTTGGTGACGGCAAGGACGGGAGATGAAACCGAAGCCGCTCAGTTGCTGGTGACCGCCGCTCAAGCCGGCGGGTTCCGACCTGCCGCAAGAGTGAACAATGCGGTCCAAGGCCTCATTAATGTGGGGCAAATCTACAACGCAGTTGAGCTCTTGGAAGATGCATTGGAGCGTTACCCAGAAGAGCATGAACAGAGGAGAACGCTGGTTGGATTCCTCGCTGAATTACAGCGCCCTGAGAAACTACCGGAGCACCTACAGATTCTCTACAAGAACCGCCAATTTGATCTTTCATTACTATTCGCAACGACCGACACCTCAACGCGTCGGATGTCGATCAACACGATCAACACCATCTTTGAACGAAACCCGAGCGACCATCGCGTCAAACTCGGTAATGCCTTCCTGTTACTTTATCGGCGCAACATCAATGAAGCCGCTGAAGTACTCAAAGAAATCATTCATCATCACCCAGATTTTGCACCCGCGTATGCGACCTACGGAAGAGTCCTCGCCACGCAGTCCCAGTGGGACGATCTGATGCGGTGGTACGAGGAGCGACCCAACGGATGTGAAGAATACGCGGACTATTGGATTGCGATGGGTGACCTGGCTACCGAGAAAGGCAGGATTGATAGAGCCATACGTGGCTATTGGGAGGCATGCATGCGTAGCCCGTCGAACTCGATGGCATGGAGCCGACTGGCGATCACGATTCAAAGAATCAACGGGCAACCCCAAGGCGAGGAGCTTGGGATTAGCGATCAGCAGATTGAATCGATCACAACCTACGCAAGCGAACTACAAGCATTCCGTGAACAATTCAATCACTTCGCTGCGGGCGATCGAACCAGTCAATCTGAGGCATTAGAAATCTCAGCTCACCTGATGAAACTCGGCCGATCATGGGCCGCTGAAGCATGGTGGGCAATCGCTTCTACCCTGCCGGAACAACCTTCAAAAAATCTGAAAACCCAGCGAGATCAAATCATCCGCCAACTACAGCGT
>JAKMEW010000290.1 GCA_022425745.1 Rubripirellula sp. | reverse complement strand
AATCATTGACCGATAATGACATCGCACGAGAGTCATTGAACGACTCCATCTTGAGAGTCATCCCCACTTTCCACCAGTTCGAGTGTTTGAGTAACACGACTCGATTGAGGAAAAAATGTCGTTGTCGCTTTGCCGGCACCTGTGGAGGAATTCGAAAAGACCCGTCTCGCGGATTCAGGCTGTGCGATAACTCGCACAGCAATCATAACAACTACAAGAAGCAGCGCTAGCAAACTGTATTGACCAGCTAAGATCGCTCCGTCCGGGGCAATCAAACAGATACCCGATAGGAGGACAGCCAACATCATCAGAGAAGTGGGATGTCGGAGTGTTCGTGAAACGGTCACCGCGCTTGTAAACAAAATGACAAAAGAACCGGCAAGCAACCAAAGTCCGACTCTAGAAAGAAGATAAACTTGGAAATCAGAGGTTTCGAATCCACGATAAAGGTATCGATTACCTTCAGGGATAAAGCTGCTATCTGCTTTAACTAAATCAAGAAGGGCTTGATCACTATAGGTTGGATCGCGATAGAGTTTCCAGCGATCGTAACGCCAAGACATAAGCCGACTTAGTGCATGCGATGCCCAGATCACATGTGTATCGACTGGAACGACAATCTGCCAATATGACCCTTGTGTTAATTGATCTAAATCTACCAAGGGACTCAATTCATTGTAAAAAGTACGATTGAGCGAGGGAGACCAGACCCTCACATCGAGCAATTGTTCATTTTTCGTTGTAGCAAGTGGAACAACTAACTTATTTCCATCTCTTTCGATTCCGATCGGCTCACCATCCAAAAAGCACTTAACGGTAATTAGCGATGGATCAACGCGGAGAGTGAGTTCGTAAAAATTGCCGCCAGTGACTCGTGAAAGTATTTGATCATGCCTAACAGAAGCTCCCAGCACCGAGCGAACCAAGGTAGAACCCACAGCTAGTTTCTCACTGAGTTCCTCCGGTATCGCAAGTCTCAATCGCAGCGGCTCTCGAGGAATCTGCGTGAACTCCAGCGTTTGCTCCCCTCTTCGATCTACTGGCACCAAACGTCTCTGTTGATCGGCCTGAAGGTTAACTACAACTGGCCCCCGCATCGTGACATCACTTACAGATGGTCGTGGAAACGGGACCTCAAAGACATCGCCAGTGTTAGCGATTGATGCAATTTGATGCTGACCACCAAAAAGCACTCGCATCGTTCCGCTAGTCAATCGGTCGGAAATCAAAACATACCTGTCATCCCCAAGAGGTCTCAACTCTGCTGGTACGTCGTCGACTGTTGCCGTCCAAGCGAAAGCTTGCACTTGATTGGGCAGCGTTCTGCTCCCCTGCTCTTCAGACGCAGCACGATGATTAAGCGATTGATCTCTAGTAAGCGGATCAGGAATCCGTATTGCTAACCGCCCTTCTAGATCCAATAACGTTGAAACCGCCCACTCACCGCTAGTTTTCAATAATTCACCGTCTAATTCAATGGTCGTGTCAGATGCCAAGGTGATCTGCGTTGGCTGCTCTACTAAACGCCCTTCCAACCTTGCAGGAAGTTCACCATCTATTAATCGGAACGAGGTCGCCTCGTTCGCAGATGGAGCCCCCGTGGCCATAATGTTGGACCGCGTCAGACCCCGTGATGCTTCTAAATCAACGACAAAAATTGATCGCCCGTCGTTGATCAACTCCAACGTGGATTCACGAACGACACCATCCGCATTTGGAACAAGGATGCGTGGCAAGTCGTAGGCCACAATTTCAGAATCTTGCTCATCGCTTAAAATACGTTGAAACTGAAAAATGAGCTGAGACGCTTCTTCGGATGTTAAAGGTGAAATATCGACAACACGATCATCTTCCTCTTTAAAAGTGGTGAGGGGAGTTCCTAGCTGCGATTCAACTACACGAACTTCCCAACCGGAGTCCTCAAACCTCACTAAACCATCTTCCGTCTCTCCGGAGATCTCTACCTGCATCCACAATGTCATATTACGCTCACGCGTTGTCACCTCGGTATGCGATGTGATTCGAAGCTGGCGCTTATTTTCGCTTAACCACAACGGAAGCACGAAAGAAGACCGATCAAAAGCAAAACGATCTAAACCACTATCTGCTATTTCGTCTGTGTTCTCTGAAGCTAACCTCCTTACCCATGAACTAGCCCTCCACCGGAGCCGGAATTCAGGTGGTGTAAAGAAATCCAACTCACCGCGATGCCTCAACGACCCTTGCACATCTGGAAAAACAAATTGAAGGGGCTCGTTGCGAGACGCGTTTTGGTGATCAAGCTGGTACTCGAACCCAAATTCGACCCTTTGCTGTTTGATGTCGACTGGTAGTGTGACCTTTCTCAACTGTAGATCGCCCGTTATGCGACTCGGCCCTAAAAGAAACTCCTGGCCAGTATCAAGACTGCTAGGTGTTTCTATTACCACTGCGTTCTTCGGCAAGCTCAAATCAAATTCATTTACGGCGCCTCGCAAATTGTTGACGTCTAAACGTACCGAAACATTTAGCGGATCCTGCGGTGAATCCCAACGTATCGTGGCACGACTTTCCACCTCGTAGATAGGATCAGTTTGAGCAAACTGTGTGTCGGTTCCCCAACGAACTGTGTACTCACCCCCACTGCTCTCAACCTCAATCTGCTTCTGTCCAGAATCATTCATCACCAGCTGAATTATTTCATCACCTTGCCCAAGGACTTCAGCGTTTGCGGTCTGATTATCAACAAATAATCGGATCACCGAAGGAACATCTGGTAAACGAAAATTTAGATTACGCGAGGTTGCATTCACATCTATCTTGGAGGACACTCGCATCACTAAGGTTGTTTCCGTGCGTTCGTCTGATTTGAAAAACAATCGATAACCGGAACCATCTGCACTGACCGTTGTCATTACTTCAACAGCTGGCTCCGGTTGAATTGGTTCGAGAAGATGGAAGTTTCCCAACTTGATCGGTACAGAAACCCAAGCACCTCCAGTTGCATCGACAGACAATTTCAGTCGAATCTCTAATTCGGCTCTACTTTCAAATCCGGTTCCAATAATCTCTAGAGACTGATAGCTAAATTGCTGCGAAGAGGTCTCAATGCCCGCATCTAGATTCAGATATCTTTCAAATTCTTCCCATGTTAAGGACGGCATTAAGACCGGGTTTCCAGACTCTGTCAGGAACATGAACGCCCGAATCGGGATACCACCCTCACTTTGCTCACCAGATGGGTTAAGTAGTGTCTGAGGCGGTTGAGTTCCTGGTGGCTGCGCAAAAGCAGAACTACTCAACATGCATGCGAAAAGCATAATGCAACAGAAACAGCACCACGCGAATGCGGTGAGTCGATTCATGCGGAATTTGCAAGAGGGTCGCATGTAATACTTCTTCGAACCACGACAATGGTTAGCAACAAAACTCGGTAACGGCTTTTCAAGAGACGCGTATCAATCATCCCTTCTATTCTAAGCAGCCATGCACCTACTACCAAGAAAAAGCCAAAACGGCGTGGAGAGGGCGAGCGACATTTCGCTCACAATCGATATAACCAATCTAAGTGGTTGGCGGGAAATAGAACCTCTACTAGCGGAGCGGGGAGACACGTTCACCACGAGCCCAGAGCGAGAACGATCCTCGACTGGGCTGATGTTCAGAGAATGCAAAAAAGGCAACTCCTATGCGCCGTAGGCGGACTGGAAAAAATCCAGCTTCTCCTTTGCTTCTTGCTCAGTAGCCTCAAGTTCTTCGTAAGCCGCACTGGACTCCTGAAGCTTTTTCATCGCTTCTTCCTGAGTCGCTTTCGATTCTGCCTGAGATTGCTGCAGCATCTTCAACTCCTTTTCGACTCGAGCCATCTCTGCTTGGGCAGCCTTAAGCTTCTCATCCTGCTCAGAGATCGTGACTTTCAAGGCATCTACTCCAGCCTGTAGCGGTTCGAGCTCCGCTCGCTGTGCAGAGGCAAGCTCACTTGCCTTCGCGGCTTCCGCGCGGAGACGCTCAGAAGTACTTTCAAAAGCCACAAGCTCTGACTGAAGAGTATTTAGTTCTCCCGTCGCTTCGTTAACTTCCCTATCAACCGTTGCGAGTTCTTCGCTGATCGTCGCTAACATTTGCTGAGATTCTTCGCGCTGCTTGGCTGTTTCAGTGATCTTTAACTGAATTGCAGGTATCGTCTTCTGGTACTCATCCGTTTGCTTAGTCAATGTCTGTAGCACTGCCGGAATTGCATTTAATTCGTTGACCATGCTCGCAAGATTACTCTCCTCTTCGGAGAGCAATTGACTCATTTTGGCCGTTGCACCCTCCAAGGCATCTTTTTCGCCTGTGAGCGTTGCGGACTCGCCAGTCAGCTTTTGAATATCTGTTGCATGGCCAGCGACGACCGCCTGATATCGATTTAAGGCATCTTTTTGCTGCGTCTCTTCCTTTATTAAAAGCGCAACCTGTTTGACTGCCTCCGCTTTTTCGGCTGCCAGTTGTTCCATTGCAACATTGAACTCTTCCAGCTGCATAGCCACTTTGGATTGCTCAAGCTTCGCGGCATCCACCTTAGTGCCTGCATTTTTCATCGATTCTTGAACCTTCGATAGCTCGCTAGTCAGTTGTTTAGCTTTGTTAGCTACTTGTTCCTGACTTTTTTCCACAGCGTTTGCATCCACTGCAATTTTTGAGATTTCGGCTGACGCCGCTTCGCTGGCTTTTGTTGATTCCTGAATTTTTGTCTTCATTTCTTGAATCGCCGCCTCCGCATTAGCTACCTGCTCAGAGATAGCAGCTTTCTCGGAATCATCTGACGATGCTTCTTGCTTGGCCTTTAGCTCCGCCAACTTACTGTTTGCCTCGCCAACTTTTTCACTCAGCTGTGCAGCGACTTTCATTTGTTCTTCACGGAGTTTCTCCACACCGCCTTTTTTGGCAGAAAGAGCTCGTAACTGTTCGGCGTAGTCATCACCTAGTTTTTTCGCGGTAGCAATTTCCGCCTCAAACGATTTCATATTTTCCGCAAGGCGATTCTGCATCTCAGTCGTAGCCTTAACTTCGTCACCCATCATTTGTATTTTCGCCAGCAGTGCCATTTCTTGCTTGGCTTGGGTTGCCGTTTTCTCTGCAAGCTTCGACGCAATTGAATCTTGCTTCGAAACGCTATCAACGATACCTGCCTTTGCTTTCTCGCTACTGATAGAAGCTTCATTTTGACTAACGGTTATTGCTGCGATTTTCTTAGCAACCTCGTCGCGACTAACAACCAGAGCAGCCATTGACTTCTTTTGTTGGTCCACCTGCGCTTTCATCTCGTTGATTTTCGCCTGAGAAATCTTCGAAAGGTCCTGAAGCGAGTTCATCTTGGTTTCTGCTGCAGCTTTGTCTTCGAGAGCTTTTTTCATGGCTTCTTCGGATTGCTGAATCTGCGCAGCCAATGTTTTTTCACTCGCTACATACGCAGCGATCACCTGCTCGCCCGCTTTTTGCTTGGTAGCGACGGAATCTCGTTTCTTCGCCAGTTCATCAACCTCATTCTGTTGGATTGCGACTTGCTGCTTCAAAGAAGGTGGGTTTGCCTGAAGCTCTTCCACTTTTTTGGGGTCTGCAATCTCCCACATCAGGGTACGGCCGTTCCAGTCGCCGCCGACGACACGACTACTATCGTGGGTGATCGCTACCTCAAGTGCCGGTTCGCTAAAAGCAGGCATGGTGGCAATTGCACTACCGTCGGCATTCCAAACTTTAACGGTTCGATCTTTTCCCGAAGTCACTATCTTCCCGTCCTGTGACATGGCGATGCCCGTTACACCTCCGGAGTGCGCGTTGAAACTCTTCAATTGGTTTCCGGCATTCATCTCCCACATTTTTACGGTGCCATCTTCACTAGCGCTGACCAACACATTTGAATCACCTCTCCACACTACCGACCGAACCGCGCCCTTGTGACCGATCAAATCCAAGTAAAGCCGCCCGGTCTCAGCTTCCCATACATGAAGCCCGCCAGAGCGGTCGCCCGAGGCAACCAGAACACCGTCTGGGCTGTAATCGACGCAATAAACCCAGTCGGTGTGCTTTTTCAGCTCAAAGACTGCTTCACCCGAACCTGTATCAAAAATACGAACCATTTTTTGCGGACCGCCCAACGCAACACGGGTCATTGAGTCGTTGATATCCGCGCCAAAGACAACATCCAATTCATCACCGACGCTCAATAATCTTTGTCCATTGCGCACGTCGTAAAGCGATGCTGTACCCATCGAGGAGTGCGTCCCACCTGCTACTAGTAGGTATCCTCCATCACGATTGAATCTCAGAACTTGCGGAATCCCCTCGGGATACGGTAAGACACCAAGAAGATCATTCGACTCAGTATCATAAAGGGACACTTGCCGCTGTCCCGCAACAGCAACTAATGGAGCCCATGGACTGGCGGCGATCGCGCTTGCCGCTGCAGCTCGATCCGACGTTACCACTGGAACTCGCCAAACTGATTCCGGCATGATAACTTCGTCTGGTTTACCGGAATTGGACGACGAGAAACTTAGCGACGGTCCCTTTCGTTTCTTGGCCTTGCTTCCACTATTTTCGAGCAAACCTCCGTCGATCCAACGTTTGATAATCTCAAGCTGCTCCGGTGGAATCGGATCTTGATTCGGTGGCATGGCTGGTTCTTCATCATGTGTCATCACAAGATAAAGCCGACTTGCGGCAGAATCGCCGGCAGATACCACATCGCCGCTACCTCCACCTTCCATGACGGCTCCGAAGCTATCGATTGCCAAGCCCGCTTCAGCATCATTAGCGTTGTGACATTGAAGGCAATGTTGCCGGAAAATCGGCAGCACATGCTCTACAAAATTCACCGGCGCCGCAGCTTTACTAGCATCCTGAGCGAAAATAGCGTCTGAAAGTCCGCCAAAGACCAATAGTGCAAATACAAATCTCTGCATCGTGAATTCCGTCAAAACTGTGTGTGAGCGATCTATCGTCTTGCTCACTTAAAGATCTGTCTAAATAACCGCCTGACCTATTACGCCAAAACGAGCGCAGGCCTCTGCGAACTGTAGGTCACAGTTCCAAAAGCGGACGTTAAAAAGCCGACAAACACGGAAAAACCAACTTCCTGGTGGTTCTTCCCGAGCCGCCATGCTCAGTGATTGAATACGAACTCACGAGAGTTCAGGATCGCCCAAAAGATATCTTCCAAGCCCTCTTTCGGACTGGGCGAAGCATTGACAGCAGCAAGCAATTCCGCACGCTCAGCTTCGGTTGGGTATCGCGAGAGACACCGCACATAAAGCCGATCAAGTGCCTGCTCAGGCGTGGAACCCTCGAGCAAGTCAGTCACCACTTTACCCTGGGTGATTTTACCGTTCGTTGAACTCCCGTTTAACAAATGCAAAGCTTGCGACAACGATGGATCCGTTGATGCTTCGCAATCACATACCGTTTCTCGCGGAGCGCGTCCAAAGGTGTCTAGGAAATAGGTGCTTGTTCGACCGTCAGCAATCTGAACCGCACGAGCTCCAAGTGGCAGGCCCCTAAACTTTTCATTGGTGTTGGTAACCTGACTAACGCAATCCATCATCATCTCAGCAGGAATACGTCGAACAACAGCGTAAGCATAATTACGTGTATCCGTTCGATTACTCTCGTTGGGCGAAGCGCTTCTTTGATACGCCTTGCTGTTGCAGATATCACGGACTAACTGACGGAAATCAAAATTGTACTCCGCTAGCTTATTTCCCAGTTCCCGAAAAAGTTCTGGGTTGGTTGGCGGGTTACTGACGCGAATATCATCAACAGGATCGACAGTTCCAACACCCATGAAATGTGCCCAAACACGATTAGCAATACTAGTGGAGAAATATGGGTTCTCTCGACTGGTTAACCAATCAGCCATGACCACTCGGCGGTCTTGACCTTTCGTATCCACCGGCTCGCCTCCAAGAAACTGTGGCGTCATGGTCTGTCCGCTAACCGGATGCTTTACTTCTCCGCTGCGGCGATCGTAGATGATCTTTTCGCGGTAATCTTCCGCATTTTTGGTTCCCGTTTGACAGAAGAAAGCCGCGAAACCGTAATAGTCGTCCATCGTCCAACGATCGAGTGGATGGTTATGGCACTGAGCACATTGTGTACGAATACCCATGAAGACCTGTGCAACATTCTCCGCACGCTTCAGTGTATCTATTTCAATCTGATAATAATTCGTTGCCGGATTACTGAATGTGCCACCCGTTGATCCTAACAATTCACGAACCATTTGATCGACTGGAACGTTCTTCGCAAACTTATCAGTTAACCATTGGTTGTAAAGGAACGCCGACTTGTAGCTGACTTGGTTCGAACTTTTAATCATCAACAGTTGTGCGAACTTCATCGCCCAGATTTCGCTAAACTCTTTTCGCCCAAGCAAACGCTCGATTAATGCAGAACGCTTGTCATCTGCTTGATCAGCCATGAATCCATTGTATTCTTCCTCGGTGGGAAGTTGCCCGGTAATGTCGATCGTCACGCGTCGCAAGAACTCTTCGTCGGTGCACAAGCCACTCGGCAAAATACGCAACTTATTCAGCTTCTTACCGACAAGTTGATCGATGTAATTGCCAGTAATCTCCGGTGCCTCGTACTGAAGATCGGTAGGCAATACGAGAACTTGACGTCCTTCGGTTTTGGTTTCAAACCTCGCCATCACGAAAGCTTCACCACGAGCGCCAGCAGTCACCAAACCATCTTGGTCGATTGCTGCCGAAGTTTCATTATTCGTCATGAAAGCAGATAGATTAGTGACATCTCGGGTGGTGCCATCATCGTAGTGAGCGATAGCGACAAATCTCTGCGTACTATCCTTCCCCTCAATTACTGCCTGCGGCGGAAAGACATCTAAACTCGTGACTTTTGGCGGAGCCTCTGCGTCAGCCAAAGCACCAGCACGTAGCCATTCGAGAATCATCGAGTAATAAATACTGTCTTGCCCAAAAAGCTTACCCCCGGAATGCGGAACCTGACCGACTGCTTTGGTGAGCAGCAGACTCTCATTTGGAACAGCCAAGTTGATCCGTCGCATACCGATTTCACGAGTTACACGATGATAGTCACCATTAGGATCATAACCGAACAGACTGATCATGAATCCATCTTTGCCCCTCGCGGCACCATGACAACTTCCCGTGTTACATCCACTACGAGTGAGAATCGGCACAATGTCCTTTTCAAACGACAATGGCAGTGTCTCAGCACTTCGGGAAACCTTAACTGGTACTCTGATTTGCTGGCCACCGTAATCACAAATTAGCTCCGTCTCCCCATCGCTGAGCGGGAAAACCTGGTTACCCTCAATTCGACCAAATTGCTGATCCGCCAGACTCCAAGTAGCTGTCTCGGTAACATCAAACGTGATGTCGTCGGGTCGGCGGACCATCGCAATAAACGATTGGTAATCCCTCGAGGTCGTCAAATCAATCGACGCAGGAAAAACGGACAATTGAACACCTGCTCCAGTAGGCGGTGTCGACTTTGCAGCCGCTGCAGCGACCGCAGGTTCTGCCGCGAAAGCTGTTTGGTTAAAAAAGCAAACGATCAATGCCACTGCTATCAGCGATTGAAAACGCATGATTATTTCGAACCTTTAATCTTGGGGCGTTCGATTCGATACCGAGCTATCACGCGCATGGTGACCAAACCTCGGTATTTTTGTCGTTCTATCTTAGGTTATGAATTATTCTTCTGACTGCTGTTTCTTCAGTAATCTTAACTGCTCAAGCCTACTAAGTGGCTTTTCCTGTGCTGGCTTTGGTGGCGCTGCTTTTGGTGCCTCCTTTGCCTTCGGCTCTTCCTTCTTCGCAACGGGAGCTGGCAACGGTTTATCAACCTGAAGGATGCCTGTACCAAGCGTTTGGCGTATTTCACCATCTGCACTGGTTACGGTTGCGCGGGCGACAATTGACTTATGCTGGCCGACCCTTGCAGCCTCCTCAACTTTGACGCGATAAGCAAGTTGCTCGGTCTCTTGCGTCACTGGCAACTTTGTTTGCTCGCAAACGACACCGGCTGGGAGACCAAGCAATTCAATCTCGCCGCTACCCGCAAATTCACGTAAGACCTCGACTTCAACGATCACCGTCGCCTCACTGCTCAATTCTGCAGAGGTTTTCGGGAAGGTGAAATTGAAGAGCTTGTCTTGCACATCAAGCATCACTGGATCACTGGCAATCTCATTACCCGCTACAGAAGCGTAAGCAATGATCGGCCACTGGCCGATTGCCGCAGAACCGTTGGCTGTCAATGGAATCACTGCTTCATCCTGCCCCTTTGGGATCTTAATACTACCACTCGATCCGATGCCTGGAGGGTTATAGAGCATTCGAATCGGCACATCGGCATCCAAGTCGCCGCGATTGATTTTCACAACTAGCCCCATCGAACCATTGCGAACGATAGGCACCTTCGGTGCCACAATTTCAATGGTGCAAGGCATCGACTTGATGACAGCAATAGCTGCACGATCAGCGTTGTAATCATTAACAACGTTGTTATTGAGCCCAATCAGCATCTGGTGCTGCTGGGTAAACCGCCCTTGGATTGGGTTTTCAGGAATCGTCCCAACAACGCTGACCAAACGACCATCCAATGGAGCATCAGCCGCGGCTGTCAGCAAAAAAGGCACTGTGCTCTGGTTAGCCGGCATCTGGAGCGGAGTCAAAGTAACGCCCTCAGGCAGATTTAAACACTCTAAATCTACTGGGCCGGCTACACCACGTCGCGACGCATTTAGCATCACTGCGGTTCGGTTGCCTTGAGCAACATTAATTTGCGTGGCAACATATCTTTGCCGATCCGGAAGAGTTAGAACTAACTCAGGTTCGACTAGGGTCGCTTCTAGCCTATAGCTGTATGCAGGTCCGCCACCGCGCAAGTGATCATTAATGGCAACATGATAAACACCATCTTCGGGGATTTTATAATCCAGCGAGCTATCCAACCCGCCCGAATCATCATTCCCACCGACACGACCGCCCTTGGAGTTGTAAACATTGACCACTCCATCCAATTGTGACCGTAAGGTCTTGCGAGCGAACAGCTTCAACCGAACCGTCTGCCCCTTCTTTGCCTCAAACCCAAAGAAATCATAATCGCCAGGCTCACCGATAATGCCAGTGAATGCAGCGGGCAGTGATCCGATAGTTGCTTCTTTGTACGAGTTATTTGGCTCGACTTCCAAGATATTCGATTGGCTTTTAACTCTTACAAAGTTAGGTGAGGGCGCAACACCAAGATCATTTTCTACAACAACCGGAAATGCATCTGATTCCTCACTTGGAAGCTGCACGTTCTCAACCCATGCTTCTCCGAGAGAATCAATAAACGTCATTTCGACGAGTTCACCAGGTGCTCCACCAGCGGGAGCAACCGCCACGGGTCGGGGAAATGAGCCGACGTGCATTCGGTAACGATCGTTGCTCCCTCCAAACGAACTGTCTCTTACCACGACCAAATACTGGCCGTCAGCAGGTGCCCTGATTGAGCAAAGGCAATCTTGCTGCAACAGCGGAGCATCGTCACTTGTAGCAAGTTCAAATCTTTCTGAATTAAGAATGGCCACGTACGGGTCAAAGAATGGATTACTGCGTCCTTTTTTTATCCGAACTCCCTCAAGTTCTACTGTTAGGCGTTCGCCTTCCTTGAGGGTCACTGCATAGAAGTCCTCATCCTCTCGAGCGACTGATCCTTCAACTGTTACGTTGTTCTCGATGACTTGGGGCGATGCAAAATCACTGTTCGGTTCCGCTTCCTCAATATTTGGTAAAGCTCCAACTCCAAACATCAGTACATTGCTCAAGCCTGTCTCCGCAACGATACGCATTGGGTAAAGCCCAGGCTTTGTCGAAGCAGGAATCTCAAGCTCCACCTCTACTTTTTTGTCATCCAGCGGCTTCAAACCCACCACGTTGATACCGGGTTGGTCGAGCAACAATTGCCTAGAATCGCTTAAACGCACGCCTTCGAGCACCACTTTTTGCGTGGTACCCCTCTGCATGCCACGTGGAGTCGAGCTCACTAACTCTGGCCTGTAAGCCTGAGCAACGGAGCAAAACAAAAACGCGATCGCAGCAAGGACAAGAGTCTTAGAATAGAACTGAAACATCATGAGGGCACATGGATTTACAATCGAGAAAAAGTGGGCTAATCGAAACTAGCCCGGGACATAACAAAATCACCGAAGACCTAAGCGATGATTTCTTCGATCACATTACCGCCATCGACAATCTCAATTGGGCGATCACCAGGTGCCATCAATTCCTTATCAGCGACGATACCGAGCTGTCGGTACATAGTTGTCGCAAGATCCGCCGGTGTAACAGGATCAAATTCCGGCTCTGATGCAGTCGCATTGGACGCACCGTAGATGGTGCCGCCTTTGATACCGCCACCGGCCATCATGACACTGAACACCTTCGGGTAGTGATCTCGACCCGCATCCTTATTAATCTTCGGTGTTCGGCCAAACTCACTGCTCACCATGACCAAAGTCGTATCGAGAAGACCTCGCTGCTCGAGGTCTGTGATCAGTTGATGTAGAGCTTGATCCAATGGTGGCATCGTACGGTTCATAGCAGCCGTGATGCCGTTATGCATGTCCCAACCACCGTAGGTCAATGTGACCAAACGACACCCTGATTCCACAAGCCGCCGAGCCATAAGCAAACGCTGTCCAGCCTGATTGACACCGTAAGCATCTTTCATCTTTTGATCTTCTTTGCTGAGATCAAATGCTGCTTTCGCTTCCGGGCTACTTAACAGACTGTAAGCTCGCTCATAAAACGTATCCATCGCTACGACACTATCAGCACTGGTCATTGAACCCAAATGCTTATTAACAGCGTTTAACGCTGACCGACGACGCATAAAGCGGTCTTCATCTACCCCGCCGTAAAGATCCAAATCGCGAACCTTGAAGCCGCTTGATGCTGGATCACTCCCCAACGAAAACGGCCCGTAAGAAGAACTCAGATAGCCAGTCCCCGCGAATTCATTCGGCTGGTTTGGGATACAAACGTAAGGAGGCAAATTATTGCGAGGTCCATATTCATGGCTAACGACCGCGCCGAAACTTGGATACTTCAATGCAGGGCTCGGCTTGTAACCGGTAAACATGTTGTGTGTACCGCGTTCATGAGCCGCTTCACCATGAGTCATCGACCGGATAACACAAAGACGATCAGCGATCGACGCAAGCTTTGGAATCGATTCACAGAAAATTTCACCCGTGTTTGTCTTCACAGGTTTCATTTCGCCACGATACTCAAGCGGGCTATACGGCTTCGGATCCCAACTCTCTTGATGTGCCATGCCACCGGGAAGGTAAACATGGATAACGCTTTTCGCCTTGGCTTCAATGAAATCGTAATGCTTCTGCTCAGCGGCAGCCTGTTGCATCCACAGAAGCTGTGGTAGAGAAAGACCAAGCCCTCCGAATGCTCCGGCAGTTAAGAACCCGCGACGACTAAAAAGATTGCCTTGGCAGCTCATTTCTCTGTTCTCCGAGAATGAAATTAAAATCTGATTTGGATCACAAAACGAATCTTGTCACCAACGGTCTCAAAGATGCGATCGCGGCAACATCGGATTCGAGAATTTTTCAGTTATTGATTTGATAGTTAGACGCAACATTGGGAATCCACCTTGGGATCCAGTCTCAATGCCATCGCTTAGGTGGGCCTTGAACCAAGATAGCGGCGCAAGGGGTTTCGGTAGGACTCGCAACATTGTAGCTCGGGATAAAGCCGATAACGTCACAAACTAACCTCTTGAAAGTAACGCATTGATTTTCTCGGGTCAACTTAAATCGATCGTAGGGGCTAATACAGGCCGCCAACACAATCAGACCACCCCCCTGCAGAGCCAATCTGTCATGTTTTGGAACTGCCACAAAAGAGAGTCTCAACAACCACGACTATCAGCTCGCAAACCAAAGCACCACGGTAGATAAGACGAATCGCCGCCCTAACAACCGCGAGAAACCCCGAACGGATTTCGACGCCACCCTAAGCTTCCAATAACTAGCAGCAAAGAGCCAACAGCACTAGGCGTAGGGACAGAACTCGATACCGCACTGAAATTCAAATGAACATCGTCAATTGCAATTTCATCACGGCTACCTATTCCACCAAAATCATCCATGCTCCAGCGAAGATAAAAAGTCTCGCTCGGCAAGAGACTGAAACCCGTAACCGTTTGATGAAAGGTATTGGACAACCATTCTGAAGCATTCTCGGGATCAGCCTTAGACACCCAGCCTTCGTCGAATGCGTTCAAATAAGCTAAATCGTCAAAGCCATAATCAATTGCTAGAGCCGTGGACCTACCAGCGTTGTTTCGGAACAACACCTGAAATCCAATATCAACTGAACGCACAGTTTCAGCCGTTGAATTGACGACTCGTAAAGTCAACGCACCGGGAGTTAAATCACTTGCAGTTGACTGAAAACCGATTGCCCAATTTTTGTTCAACTCCGCCCCAACCTGGAATGCATAGACACCACCAGTCGTCACCGCTCCCGTAGCCGCGCCCCTTGCCCAATCGCCAGAAAGATAAGCTCCACCAAATAGCCCCTCGGCGTCACTCAGACCAGAAACACGCCAGAGATCTGAGTCCAACTGTGTCCCACCAGGCAGTTGGATAAATCCATCTCCACGAAACTGATTGAAGTCTTCGTAAAAAGATTGCACTGAATGATCACTGAAATAACCACCCTCGGCAGGACGAGCGACTAAAAGACAACTGAACGCGAGACAGGCTAATGCAGGAACATGCAGCCGTACTGACTGGCTCTTCAAACTGATCTCCGATGTTTCGTATTAAAGGATTGCGATAAGCAACCATACGCACCAAGACCAGAAAGAAAATAGAATCAAATCATTATTTTCATAGGGTGAAATGATGTCTCAGGACAGAGGCCGAAACTGCACCGTCAATCAGCATCGCATCGAGTCGAGCAAATCAACTAAAACCAAAGCCTCATATTAACCCGACCGGAGTAGTACGATCGCCACACACCAAACTAAATTCCGTGGTTACAGGCTCCTGTACGAAAACAAAGCTGCCACTGAATCAATGATCCGAGCAGCCGAAGACTTTCCACACTTCTTCTCAATTGATAAAGAATTCCCACTCATTATTGACTGCGGAGCCAATATTGGCGTTTCAGTCCTCGAGTGGAAACACCGTTGGCCAACTTCCAGAATCATCTGTTTTGAACCGGACCCTTTTGCCTTTGAATTACTTGAGGCAAATATTCAGAAGAATGACCTCCCAGGTGTAACAGCGATTTGTGCCGCCATCAGTGATCGTGTTGCGACATCAACTCTTTACGGAGAACTTCATCACGGTGCTGACGGGAGAGGCAATTCCCTCCGGCCGGAATGGGGTCGACGCGAGGGCACACTGCAAACGGATGTTCCTTGCGTACGACTTACGAACTACCTACAAGATCAGCACGTAGACTTTTTGAAAATAGATATCGAGGGCATGGAGGAAGCCGTCCTAAAAGATGCGTCACCGAATCTAGGCAACGTTGACGCTGCATACATCGAGGTCCATGGTAACAATTTACTGACGCAAGATAACGCACGCAGTCGTATTGAATCGATATTGACCGGAGCAGGCTTTTTGATTGAGAGCGAATCGCGTTTTCAGCCACATGCGCTGCCGAAACACCTTCGCGACTGGCAGCAACGCACAAACGCCACTCAAACCCAAATCATCTGCTGGAGGTGATTACGATGGAACCCTTTTCTGCTTTGGAACCGGGTTGATTAATCATTCAACTGTCACATCTCTAAATCAAACGGCAATGCTGAAGGATTTGTTCAGCGGTGGACTTGTAGCCAACATAGAACGGTCCAAATTCCGCATATTTGGCGCTCGCCTCATCGAATCTCATCTTATAAACAATCTCTCGCAAATACTCTGGATTTCTCGCCCAAAGGGTCACAAGCCATTCCCAGTCATCTAAACCTACGCCCACCGTAATGACTTGACTCACTTTTCCAGCAAAAGCAATCCCGCTCTGTGCGTGTTCAGCCATCATCGAATTGCGACGACTAAATGGCTCCGAAAACCAATTCGCCCCAACCACTCTGCTTTTGTTCATTGGATAAAAACAGGCAGCAGGCCAATCTGGAATATCGGGTCTTAAACGCTGTTCGTTCATCATTGGCAGCCTTCTCTCGTACGCCGATACTTTTGCTTCAACTTCAGGCGAACTCGGGTCTGCCCCCCCCGCAATCAAACGGTCTCTAAAACGCTCGATCGTGGGCACGTACTCACTCACTTCACTCATCGAAACAAACGACCAAGTTGGTTCAACATAAGCTCCCAGAGCTGGAGCCATAATGGATTGATGCACACCATCGACCTTCGAAGGATCTGGGTCCATCACCATGACACAAAAATCGGCACGATGTCCGCTCGTCCAATAGGAAGTTAATCGCTGAGGGCGGTGCTCATCCGCAGGATGCAAAGCGTCATTGAGTTGGTCACATAATGTCTGAGACAGCTTAGATTCAATTCGCTCTCTGCAAAACCGGTAGAAGTAATGTCCGCAATGCCACCCATTGGTCGGGATAGTTGACGGTTCTGGCAATGGTTGACTTGGGCGTCCAGTTGCGGGTCGACCCGATCCAGGTGCATTCATGACAGCTCGCCATTCAAAAAAGTTTGTTTGATGAAAATACAGAGTCAAAGCTTCGATCTGGCGCTGATCGCATCTGACGCAGTCAGCGAATGCATTTGATTCAATACGAACCCGTAACTCGCTAGAGTTTGACGAGCGCAACTGGTTCAATGCGTTCAACAGTAACGAGGACTAATCTAAATCTTATTTCGGTAGTAACACTAATGTTATAGAGGATGATTTGAGTAAAAATCTCACTGTTTGTAACTGCTCGAGACCCGCGATCATTCGGTGAAAGTTCCAAGCTCACCCAAACTTTCTCGAATCTGCCAATATCAAAAAGAGGGAAAATGCTACGCAGAACCTAACCCTTTTATTTGTATCTTATCGAATTCCTATTCCCCCCTTATCTAAGTTCTGTTTAAAGATCCGTTAATGCGTGAAGAACCAGCGCTGAATCGATTACCCGAGACAAGTACGTGAAACACTTATGGCTCGTTTCATGTCCAATGCATGCTGCGATCTTCAATAATTCCGTCAATGATTCTCAACTAATTTCTCACCGAGCGTCATCTCTGGAGAAAGTAGCAATTGGTCCGGTTGAGATGGTCATATCACCCGCACACAAACCAATCATACATCTCGAGGTGTGTGGCGATAAACATTCATACCCCGAGACAAGGGACGTCTCAAAATTGCGGAACATATACACGGAAGTTACCATGACCATTCTTCGTCGCGACGTACTCGCTTCATTCTTAATTGTCGTCTCCACAATCTTCGTCGGTTCACTTCGTGCCGATGAGACATCAGGAGCCAGCCAACCGGACGCAAAGGTTGCTGACGCGCGATTAGAACCAACTCCGATGCATAGTCTTGACCGAGCTCTGGACTTGGCTCGTTCCGGCCTTCGTGCATGCCGCACGGGAGTTGATGACTACACCGCGATTTTGGTAAAGCGAGAACGCATTGACGGTGCACTTGGACAACACGAATTTGCCACCTTGAAAGTTAGGAATCGCAAGTTCGAAAACGGAAAACTTGTCCAACCACTCAGCGTGTATTTGAAGTTCCTGAAGCCATCATCCGTAGCCGGACGTGAAGTGATCTATGTTGAAAATGAGAACGATGGAAACATTGTCGCCCACGAAGGTGGCTTCAAAGGAAAATTCTTGCCAACGGTCTCATTGGCTCCAGATGGCATGCTTGCGATGCGTGGCCAACGCTACCCCGTAACAGAAATCGGCGTTGAAAACCTAATCGTCAAACTGATTGAACGTGGGGAAACATCAAAACAATTTAATGATGTGACTTGTGATTTTCGCACCAACGCAAAAGTCAAAGACACAGAGTGTACCGTGCTGGAAGTCAAGCAGCCAACTCAACACCCTGCTCTTGAATTTTACAAAGCTCAAGTTTTCATTGACGAAAATTTGAATCTTCCGATCCGATACATTGCTTACGACTGGCCTCAAACTGAAGACGCCAGCGAACTTGAGGTATTAGAAGAATACAATTACCTCAACCTCCAGGTGAATGTTGGACTGACGGCTGAAGATTTCAATCCTTACAACGATAATTACAACTTCTACTCCAAGTAGTGGAGCAAGTCCGCATCGTCCCCGCACCAGTGAGCTCATCCGTCTTTCGGATGAGCTCTTTTTGCATAACGGGACCGGCCAGCTAGATCACACTTGAACCCCTGTTCAAATCTCAAAACGATCGCTCGTTCGCGTGTAGCTTTGATCACCCATACGCCCAATCGTAGGGAGATTCTGCGATTCAAATTGCCCACTTGTTTCATTGATCAATTGTTCTGAAACGTACATGGAAAGGATCCGACCAATTACCAAGTTCGCGGCCCCCGGCCCAGTGGCCAACGAAATCACCTGAAACACTTCACATTCAAATGCAGCCAAAGCCTCGGCTACCCTAGGTACTGAAACATTCTGTGATTCCTGTTTTGCAACGTCCGCAAATTCAAACTCATCTATATCGGATTCCAATTCTTCAGCGGTTGCGCTCATCTTCTCCGCAAGCTCCATCGTCACGACATTGACTACGAACTGCCCAGTCTGTTGGATATTGACAAGAGTATCTTTGGGTGTGCCATCCCCTTTATTAGCGGGGCAAAAGACCAAGGTTGGCGGACTTGAGCCAACTCCATTGAAAAAGCTGAACGGCGCTAGGTTAGCGTCACCGTTTTTTGACAAAGTAGAAACCCACGCGATGGGACGCGGATTAATCGAGCGAGTCATCCACAGGTAAATGTCTCGCTTCGACATGTTTGATAGATCAAATTCCATACCATCTGAGACGAAAGGGTTTTCATTATTAGTTAGTCGATCAACAATCCAAGGCTCAAGATAATCGCTGTGTCATCTCGCGATGCAATGATGACGTAGCGCTGAGACAAAACTTGGGTGACCAATCATCAAAGGCACCGCCGTCATAGGCGGTAAGTGTCGCACCTGCTTCTCGTGCGATTACCACTCCAGCAGCACAGTCCCAGGGTGCAATACTCGTGGCCCAGTAAGCATCTAATCGCCCAGATGCGACATAGCACATATTCAGTGCGCAAGAACCCAGTCTGCGGAGTGATCTGCACGACTCCAACACTCGAACGAATCTCGCGACTTCCGGATCCCCTCCTTTAACCCCTGCAGGAAAACTACACGCCACCAAAGCCTGTTCAATATCAACACATTCGCTTGCTTTGATTTCTTGTCCATTACATCTGGCACCATCGCCGTCTATGGCAGTAAATAATTCATCGCTCACAGGGTCGTAAATAACACCCAGCCTTGCTTTACCGGAAACATAAAGACCAATTGAAACTGCGAAAGATTGCAGTTGATGCACGTAATTGACAGTACCATCTAATGGGTCGACGACCCAGCAGCGAGGTGCGTCGGGATGCTTGGCAAGAACGGCATCAGGAGGTCGATGCTCACCTTCTTCCTCACCAACGAAAGCGTAATCCTGAAATGCATCAAGAAGAATCGATCGGATGGCAAGCTGCGAGGCCAAGTCAGCATCGGTAACCAGATCCTTCGGTTGCTTTTCTCGAACGACATGTTCTGTTCGCCGATTCATCAATTCTCGCGCGCCAGCTCGTGCAGCTTCGATCGCGATTGTAAGATGCTCTTGATTCATTGATCCCAGGCTCCACTAAAATCCGAAGCAAAATCACCGCCTGCATTGGCCGGCTTCGTTTCTTGCTCCTCGCAAAGCAAGACTTCATCTTCTAGGTCCCGAAGCTCTTCAAGCCACACACGTATGTCGTTGTCATACTCGGTGGCCATATCACCCAAAACTAATTGTCGATGAAACGCCGCAGCACCCTTGTCTACATGCTCCGCTGCTTCAGCATCGATAAACCGCCTCTTTGGATCAGGAGCGATTAAACCGTTGAGGAAATTCATCAGCAATTCATTCCGCAAAACTTCGTCAGGCAAAATCTGATCGAGTCGAGAAGGCAAGTCATTCTTAAATTTCAATAACTGCTGCAAACTTTTCTGCTTCCCGAAAGGATTCAAGCCACTGAGTAATTCCACTAGAACGTAACCCAAGCTTGCAAGATCACTCTGTGGCGAAACCGTTCGCTTCTTCAGGACTTCAGGAGGAGCATACATCGGTGTACACTCGCGTTCTTTGGGTGGATCACGGAAATCCATCGCGGAGCCCATATCAATGAGCTTTGCATGACCACTTCTCTTCAGCATGATGTTAGCTGGCTTAACATCACCATGCACAATCCCCTCGCGATGAAGAGCGGCCAAGGCAGCGAGAGCATCACGCACGATTGCGACAGCAATACCTGGCTTGAAGCGTGTCTGCTCAACACCTTCGGTTGCAATCACCTCGTTGATGTATTGCCAGCGAACGGAACTCACTCGGTTTTGCAAGGCATGCAACAATTGATTGTCCATCAATTCGCGCAAGTCAAAACCGTCGACCCACTCCATCATCATGATCCGAATTCGATTACGTTCAAAAAAGTTTTGAACGTCGATTAAATGATCGTGCTGAATCAAAGCAACCCGAGACGCGATGCTTGCGACTCGACTCATTGCTTCCGCGTACGATTCAACCCCAGCGTATCTCTCGGGGGAAAAAAGTTTCATCGCGACAGGTACGGTAAATCCATCGGTTCCCCTATGCTCGGTCAGATACACGACACCTTGGCCACCCCGACCAAGTAACTTCAGCATGTGATGATGGCCTGTCCAACTGATCTTCGGTTGATTCGTTAACAGTTCGTATGACTGGGTCAAATCGCCATCGCCGATCGCGCGACCCGCCGGCTTATCCAATATCGCTCCATCCTCTTTGGTTGACTGCATAGGGCAATCCCTTTCCACTCATCAATCAAACAACCGTGTTATCTCAGATCCACCATTTCAACGCAGATCAAATATCTACTTTTAGCCACGAGTAGGTTGCAACACCTGATAGTCTAACGACTGAGCGTCCGATGGCCACCTGATACCAAATATCGAATCTTAAATCCTACCTCAGTGCGATTCGACGTTTCCGCTACCCGACAGATGTAGCCAGCAGTGCTTTCGGAGCGATGCTTAACGGAGAGAAATTCGCGAGCGAACACGACTAAAAATCAAAAGGGAGTGTCATCCGTGTACACGAAATAAAATTCGTCGGCACTGTCCATGAACGGCCAACTCCCGTGTGCTTATTTTGCGGTGTCTTTTCGAACTTTAGGGAAGCAGATTGCAACGCCCTACAAAATCCTCCCAGGATCACAAACCCGAGCAGGACATCACGAGGATGTAATCCGTTTGAATCCTAGGTGCTGCAAAGCAAAAAAACAACGACAAGATCAGTGAATGTAATAACGACAAGATCAGTGAATGTAATGACGTTCAAAAATCACTGATGCCTAAGAATGTTGCAGTGGTCGAGTTTGTTGTCAACAAGTATCAACCGAGTTACTTGTATCTTTCCTTAGATCACAAAAATGAAGTAAGTCGATGCGTTCTCACTGCAGAGCCGGCCACCGAATGTTATGCTAGAATCCGTGGTTGAAAACTAGCAATTGGTGACCTGCATAACTCTGCCATTATTATTGATCCAGGATTGAATAGATGATCAATGATTTAAAAACGAAACCAATGGAAATTCTGTTGGTAGAAGATGGTTTGACGGATGCAAAAATGACGACGTTTGCAGTGCGACGTAGTCAGGTGCACCATCGCTTAACACTGATGCGCACCCTAAACGACGCGCTACGATTCTTGGAGCGACAATCAATCTACGCTCAAGCACCACGGCCCGATCTTATCCTGTTAGACCTAATGCTTCCCGATGGAAGTGGACTTGAAATTTTGGACGGCGTCAATCAGCTGGAGAATCAGCATCGCCCCACAGTTGTCGCCTTGACGGCGTCCAACGACGAGTCGCTAAGGGATCGTTGCCAAACGATGGGAGTTCACGATTTCATGAAAAAACCGGTACATGAACGTGAATTCATGCGGGTGATTCGTGATCACAAAAAACTTATGATCCACTCCACTCCCCTGCTATCGAGGCCAACATTCTAGCCCCGATTGAATATCTCAGTCAGCGAACCTAGAAAGACTATTGAGCATTGTTCGCAAAGTACCGATATGTGGCCGATACTCAAGTGAGTACCACTGAAGGCCGTGGGTGACGACTACTTATCGAACCACTTCTTAACAACGTGCAAAGTGGACGCTCGACTTGCCTTTGCGATGGACGTTGTCAGCGGGATCTCTTTTGGACAAACCGAAACACAATTCTGCGCGTTCCCACATGCCTGAACGCCACCAGGACCAACTAGTGTGTCCATGCGTTCATTGGCCAATGCCTTCCCCGTGGGGTGATTATTAAATAGCACCGCCTGCGAGATTGCCTGAGGTCCGAGGAAAGCCTGATCGTAGGCCTCGGCTTTTCGTCGCTCGTAAGCTTCATCGGATTCATCTGAGTAACGCTCAACCTCCACTTTAGTGTACTGCGGACACGCTTCAACGCAGCACCCACAGCTCATACACTGACTCAGTGGATAATTCTGTTCCTGTGAAGACCGAAGCTGTCTTTCACCTGGCCCCATGTCGTAATAGCTATCAACAGGAACCCAAGCTTTGACCCGCGTCAATCCGCGAAACAGTCGTTGTCGATCAACCACAAGATCTCGAACCACCGGGAACTTGCTCATTGGCTCTAAAACGATCGTCGGACCAGATTCAGCAATCAAACGATCCACAAGTGCACTGCAACTCTGCCGAACCCGTCCGTTAATTTGCATCGTACAAGAACCACAAACTTCCTCCAAACAGCCACAATCCCATGCGACGGGGGAAACTTGCTTGCCATCAACGGTGACGGCACTAGCCGCCAATCTCTGAAGCACAGAGATGACGTTTAGTTCAGGCTCGTACGGAATCCGATGAGTTTCCCAATAAGGTCGCTTTCCTGGCCCATCCTGACGTTTAACGCGAACCGTAATGGTTTCAGGTCGATTGGTTTCAGAAGGTTCTGGAGCGATCATTTTTCGTTCCTGATTCTCTAACGTAGTATTGATAAACGATTGAACTAAGACGGAAATCTCAGACGTTCACGACGCCTGTAGGTTGGTATGATTCGATTACACTGCAGCGGTCGCGGCCGATTTTTCGCTCGTCGAGCTCTCAGTCCTCCCCTTCCAAACTTCTTCGATTACTTCCGCACCAACCAGACCATAAAGGCGAGGCCTTGGCTTGATTAGGGAGGTATCAACATCTTCGTAGGTTAACTGCGGTTGATCACTGGATGATTCCCACCGGGCAACGGTGCTTTTGAGATACTTCTGATTATTCTGATCAAACTCGTCGCACCATTTCTCGGCTTGGTCGCGCCGCGTCACTGGATCTTCTGCAGTTAAAGATTGCTTTTGGAATTCAGGTTTAAAATGCGCGCCACGACACTCATCTCTCTGAAGTGCACCCTTCAAGATGCACTTGGCAATCGGGAACATGTCCTGAACAGACTTAGCAAAAATCACATTTTGGTTTGTCCAACTGCCAGTGTCTGAAAGGCTTACTTTCTTTGCCCTCTCGTGCAATTCATCTACTTTCCCGATGGCTTCCGCTAATTGGTCATTACGCCTAACAACTGTAGCGACTCGGGTCATCAAATCTCCAAGTTCCTGATGTATCAGGTAGGGGTTTTCACCTTTCCCATTTTGACCACCAAGCAAAGATTGGTGACGACTACCGTGGTTTGCTAAAGCTCCCTCAATCAGGCTCGAAGAAACGTCGGCATGCCCGGAGGATTGCCCTTCTGCGTAACTCAGAATTGAGGGCCCAGTAAATAATCCCGTGAAAATGCATGAAAGGAGCGAGTTTGCGCCGAGGCGATTCGCACCGTGGTAGTGATAGTCGCATTCGCCGATTGCGTAGAGGCCTTCTAGGCTCGTCATGTGATTGCGGGGATCGCCAGCTAATAAACCGCCATCACCACTCTTTGCATAATCAGCCCAAAGACCTCCCATGCTGTAATGGACAGCCGGGAAAATCCGCATTGGTTCGGTTCGAGGATCAACCCCTTGGAACTTCTCGTAGATCTCAAGGATGCCGCCAAGCTTGCGATCCAGTTCAGATTTGGGGAGGTGCGTCAAATCCAAGTAGACGCTCATTCGATCCGATTCAATACTTAAACCATCATTCACGCAAATGTCAAAAATCTCTCGCGTCGCAATATCCCGAGGAACGAGGTTACCATACTCGGGATATCTCTCTTCGAGGAAATAATAGCGTTCCGAGTCAGGGATTTGACGCGGAGCACGGACATCCTGAGCCTTACGAGGCACCCATACTCGTCCGCCCTCGCCGCGGGCCGATTCACTCATCAGCCGCAACTTATCGCTACCAGGAATCGCGGTAGGATGGACTTGGATAAACTCTCCATTGGCGTAATTAGCACCAACCTGGAAGCAACGGCTCGCAGCACTACCGGTGCAGAATACACTCATGGTGCTGCGACCATAGAGCAGTCCACACCCACCGGTTGCAACGACAACTGCGTCGGCCGGAAACGCCCGCATCTTCATCGAAACAAGGTCTTGAGCAACGACGCCTCGGCACCGATTATTCTCATCGAGGATCGGACCTAGGAAATCCCAGAATTCATACTTATTAACCCGTCCTTGCGCTTCCCACCTACGAACCTGTTCATCAAGACCATAAAGCAATTGCTGACCAGTGGTCGCGCCAGCAAAGGCAGTACGTTTATAGAGGGTTCCGCCAAACCGTCGTCGATCGATGAATCCTTCACCGGTGCGATTGAACGGGACCCCGAGACGATCCATTAGGTCAATCACTTTAGGCGCCCAAAACGCCATCTCTTTCACCGGCGGTTGGTGATTCAAAAAGTCACCGCCGTACACGGTGTCATCGAAATGCTTCCATTCGCTATCGCCAAGTTGTCGTGTTTGGTCGTTGCAACTGTTGATACCACCCTGAGCACAAACGCTGTGAGACCGCTTCACCGGCGTGAGACTAATCAAGTCAACTTCGACACCCAACTCGGCAAGCTTCATTGTCGATGCTAGACCCGCTAGACCTCCGCCAATGACTACTACGCGATGCTTTGCCATCTTTGATTTACCGTGTTCTCAGGAAATAAATATTGAGTGAAACTAAAAACTTGCTATTAGGGTCACGTCCGCATATGAACCATCATTGGGAAGTTTGACTCGGTTAAGCAAAACTACTGCAGTGTCATTCGTTGACAACCTCAACCGCACCGCTGTCCATGTCAGATCGTTTAGCAGGGTTATCAGTCACCATGCCAGAAGCGGTTGCTGACTCGTACATGCGATTTTCTACCTCCACCATTGCTGCAGCATCCTCTGCACTCGGTGAAACGGCAGCCCACCAAGCGCTGCCACCGACGACGGCTAGGCCTATTCCAATCACGGTGCAAAGGTTACTGGCTCGCTTTTGAGCGGTAGGCGAAACCCATAAACCCCAAGTGATGCCCGCTGTCCAAAGACCATTGGCGAAGTGATAAACACACGACATCACGCCAACGAAATAAAACGCTGGCCAAACCACACCCTCCATCGCTAAAACTAGCGTGCTCGCTGCGTTAAAAGGCCGGAAAGAAGCAAACCCTTGAGGACGAACAACCGCTAACCAAAAATCGCTGTGAAACCAACCGTGCAGATGCAGGATGTGGAAAAAAAGGTAGACCAAAGCAATGACGCCAGTCCATCTTTGAAACGTGTAGCGACGATTACTTGCGAACCGGTACTGACCGCTATTGATTTTTCCGGTCTTCGAAATCCAAACCCCGATGATTGCATGAAAGACCAACGGTAAGAAAATGAGGCCCCATTCGATCAGTGGAAGCAGTTTTCCTGGACTGTGAATCAAGTAAACCGCTCGCTGAAAGGTTTCAGGAGCGTTTAAGAGACTCGCATTCGTGGCCAAATGCACGACCATATAGAGACCAAGAGGAACAATCCCTAATAGAGAATGCAGCCGTCTGATTGCAAATTCGTTCCTGAGAAAAAAACTCGTCTCAGCGTTGGAGGAAGGGCTCATAATAAGGATGTAAAGCGTTATATGGTTTTTTGAACTAACCGACGGCAGAGCACGGTGTTAACGAATCTCGAGTGTACCATCTGCTCCAGTAAAATTCCGCTCAGCAGAATGTAAAGGGTTCGAGCGTCAAGAACTCCTCCTTAAAGGTATCCATGCTTGGCCGCACCTCCAAGGGATACCCTAATTTTCAGCGTCCGTAAGTCATGGGGGACAGCGGAATAAGGAACACGAGCGAGCAAGCCCGATGGAGCCCAAGGTGCTAATCTGCGGAAAAACGGCGAGATTCCATCGACTAACCTCGCGGAGCCACCCCGTAGGAATGATCGACCGAAAATGAATTTGCGTGCAGATGCAGTGACAAAAACACGGTGAATCACCAACAACTATCGTTTCATTCCCTATTTCTGAACGAACGATTACTCAAATGAACTAGCTACGCCGCTTTTGGTGGCCACCACCCCCGCTTAGGAAATCGAGACAGCTAAGGTTTTTCGTCCACCACAATCGCCACACAAAGCGTTAGGTTAATGCTTGAAGGTGGTTTTTGAAGTAACCGTTTGTCGTAACTCTCGACCCAGTTCTGATTCTGCATGAATATTTGGCTACTCGTTATTTCGGCTGTCCTTGTAGTCCTTGTCTGTATTCTTGTCTTTCGGCTACACGCCTTTTTGACCTTGCTTCTTGCTGGCCTTTTAGTGTCCGCCCTTATGGGGGATGCCGCCGTTGAGAGATATGTGGAGAATCAGGTAAATCTTGAACAAATGAGCGAGAAAGAGGCGGCCAAGCTGATCTCCAAACCTGCGTTAATATCCGCTCCGGCGCGACTTGCCACGGAATTCGGTGCGACTGCCGGCAAGATTGGTATCTTGATCGCATTGGCGAGCATTATCGGTCAATGCCTGATGGAGTCGGGCGCTGCAAAGGTGATCGTCGATCGGCTCCTTTTACTTACAGGTCCAAAACGGGCACCGGAGGCGATGGCAGCAAGTTCGTTTGTTCTGGGAATTCCCGTTTTCTTTGACACCGTTTTCTATCTCATGGTGCCGCTCGCACGCTCACTCCGGCAGCGTCTTGGTAAAGATTATGTACTTTTTATTTTGTCGATTCTCGCAGGAGGATCGATCGCACACTCATTAATTCCTCCGACACCTGGCCCTCTAACCGTCGCAGGAGAACTCGGCATTGACATCTCAACGATGTTATTTGCGGGTCTGGCAATCGGTGGCTGCAGCAGTATTACATCACTAGCAATTGCCCGCTTGATCAATCGCTGCGTTGAAATCCCGCTCAGGGACTCAAATGATTTACCCGATGGAAATTTGATCGAGTCAGATCAGAGCGCCGATCTGGAACGATCGAAACCGACTTTGATTCGATCACTGGCCCCAATCGTCATTCCAGTCGTCTTGATCACCATCGGTGCACTGACCGAGCGATTAAAAGGAACATGGATGCCCGCTGGGACACTGGTTAATCTTATCCTTTTCTTCGCTAATAAAAATGTAGCTATCGCGATCGGGGCGGCGTTGGCTTTATCACTAAGACACTACTGCTCACCAAATGGTCGCGATTCCCTGATTACGCGATCACTCGCGTCCGCTGGCAATATCATTCTTATCACCGCAGCAGGTGGTGCATTCGGCGCAATGTTACGCCAAGCTGGCATCGGAGAAGCGGTTGGAGCACACGCGCAAGGAGTTCCCGGACTGCTTCTACTCGTTGTTGCGTTTTTCCTCACCGCCTCCATTCGAACCCTTCAAGGATCAGCAACCGTAGCGATGATCACCGCCGCCGGAATCCTTCAGGGCTTCAGCAACGAGACGCTTCCCTACCATCCCGTCTATCTCGCGATGGCAATTGGAGCTGGCAGCAAACCCGTATCTTGGATGACAGATAGCGCTTTTTGGGTAATGACACGTATGAGTGGCATGACAGAGGCGGAAGGACTTCGGGTGATCACTCCGATGAGCATCGGCTTAGGTTTATCTGCTTTATTTTTCACAATGCTATTCGCTACTATTTTTCCTTTTCCACTCAACTAAAGTGGTCTTTCGAATGAAAACAGCACCCTCCTCTGCTCGTATTCTGGCCGGCTTTCCAGATAAAAATGCGTCACTGTTTAAACGTCTTGGTGTACCACTAGGAGATCCGGCTGCTTGGATCGAACTTGACTCACGGCGAATTGCAATCGTTCGCGACTTGGAAATGGATCGAGTCGTAAAAATGAGCCACGCAGACGAAGTGACTTGCCCGGCTGCACATGCGCCTCCTTTTGGTTTGAGCGCAGATCGAGAAACAGCGACCGCCCAAGCAGCAACGCAGGTATTACGTTCTGCGAAAGTTGAAGAAGTTTTTGCTGACCGCTCACTTCCTTACATCTACGCATGGCACTTGCAAGAAGCCGAGATCTCGGTTCGTTATGACGACTCTTTAGGGGTTACCGATCGTCGCCAAAAAACTCACCAAGAAATTGAAGGACTTGCCAAAGCACAACACACGACCGAAGTCGTCATGCAAATTCTGTGTGAGCGGGTGGCAAATTGTGAAGTCAACGCGGATGGATTCCTGATTCATGACCATCATGAATTAACTTGCGAACGCCTTCGTTCCATGGCAGCAATTGAATTCATGCAACGTGGATTCAGTATGGGACATGGTGCTATCTGTGCCACCGCTCCACACGTCGCCGATTGCCACCACCCCGGTGAAGGAAAACTTAAGACCGGAGTCCCCGTCATCATTGACTTATTTCCGAGGGATAATTCCACGAGACTCTGGGGGGATTGCACACGGACGGTGGTGAACGGTGAACCATCCGATACGGTAAAGGCCATGCACAAAGCGGTACTTGATGCCAAAACAGCCTCGACTACTCTTCTTCGCGTTGGTAGTACCGGTGACGCAGTTCATAAAGCAGCCGAAAGTCGATTATTGTCGCACGGATACCCAATATCACGCGGCGAGATTACCAACCAACCAAGCATTCAACATGGCACCGGCCACGGTATTGGACTGGACGTCCATGAGCCCATCTTGCTTGACCACGGCGGTGGTCAATTACTCGAGGGGGAAGTGTTCACCATCGAGCCAGGTCTTTACGGTCGTGAAGATGGTGGCGTTCGAGTGGAAGACATGCTCGTGGTCACGCATTCTGAACCGCGCAACCTCAATCAATTACATGACGGATTATGCTGGGATAGCTAAATCTACCTAAGCACTTGGTCCGAGAGTCATTATTGAATTGTTGATCTGGCTATGGCAGCTGTTCGGGTGTTTTACCTTCGATAATGATCTCTGAGAGAGCATCGCGAAGCGGATCATCGTCGGGTCCACAAAATCCCCAGTGTTGGTGCTTTCGCCAACCCTCCGCGTATTCAAACTTTTGACTCATACGACCAACCTGCCGGCTCATTTCCTTGAGCGTTTCCAAGTAACTATCCTGACCCTGGCTTTCATCTAGCCACTGCTTCTGGCTAGCATGGCAAGCAAGTGCCTCCACCTTTTCGTTGATCACGTCTGTTTCATCGACATAAAAATGCGGGAGCACGGGATCACCTAACGGAGTAGTATTACCAATAGGCTGAGCGTGGTAGACCGTGACAGGTTCCGCAAATACCTCAACAGGTGGCTCGCTAACTAGGTTTGGCATGTAATGAGAAAACGCGGCACTTACTGCAAGTTTGCATGCAATTTCATGATCTTCCATGTAGTCAACCGGTGAGTGTGTCAGCACGATTGATGGCTTCGCTTGACGAACCACAGAAGTAACCTTCTTGAGGTTCTCAGTGGAATAGCATGCTTCCATGTCCGCGTAGATTGGAGGATAAAAAGTTGCTCCAAGATGGCGGCACGAAGCCTTCGCCTCCTCTAATCGAGTCGCAGCACAATCTTGCTGACTTAAAATAGTGCTGCCTCGTGATCCATCGCACAAATTCATGTAATGAAGCTCCCAGCCCCGCCTAGCCAATTGCAGAAGCGTGCCTGCGAATAAGAATTCAATATCATCTGGATGTGCAGCGATAGCGAGTACAGAGGGCATTTGACCTGTCCTGAGAATAAACGAATAAACCACGGGCGCATTTTAATAAGAGCACCTACGTTAAGAAAACACCCGAACTCGCTCAGTTATAGAAACGTTGATTGTCATACCAAAATGGTGCCAATCATCAATTTAAACTCATAGCCGTCACTTATCGTGCTGATGGGCTTGGGGATCGCGGTCGTGATGCTGCTGATTTACATGAACATGTAAATTCGGAACTTCTTCAAATAACCACTCCCAACCAGTCTCGGTTACGAGTGAATCATCTAGGTAGAGCGATTGTAGATTAGGCATTTTCGCAATGATTTTCAAACCTCGATCATCAATGGGAACTCCGATTAAGTGTAAGCTCCTGAGCGTCCTAATCTTGGCGAATTCGCTCGCAGACTCGCTTGTCAGTCCAGGTGACCCCATTCGCAACTGCCTAATGGCCGGCAACTTGGACAACTCGGCTACCCCTAAATCCGTGCAGTTTGCATGCGGTAAGTTCAAATACCACAGAGAATTCATCTCCGCGATCTGCCGTAGACCTTCATTGGTAATTGGCGACCTTCGCAGTCGTAAATGACGCAATTCCTCCAACTGCGAGATCACGACGATCGCCTCGTCCGAAATAGCACCGTTATCAAGGATTAAGGTTTCTAACCATGTAGCATCAACTACCTGACTGATCATCTGATCAGTCACCTCAACATCGGTCACTAGTAGCTCCGTCTTCCTTTCAAGCATGATCTGTTGCAACAGATCATGAAATTCGTTCGCACGGGTTTTCTGCACAGTGGCTTGCGTAATCTGGGACTTCATTGTGGAAAGTCGGTTTAGCCACCACGCACCAGCGGCAAAACTAAATAGACCTATCAGCAAAAAAATGACTCGACCACGGAACATTGTTGCCCAGCACCTGACGAAAAACGAAACACCTACCCAAGCACATCAGAAGAAGCGGTTTTGAACCATGAATTCTCGTAACCCTTTGCAACAACCTACCGAAACAATCAAGACAGCAGGTTACTACAACCGCTCCATCGCACTACTCGCAGGCTTACAGAATAGCCTCATAAAATAATCGTGGCATCAGGGTGCCGAGATCCGACACCCTGATGCCCTCGGAGTCCCAAAGTGAAGCATTTCAAACGGAGAATTGACCCAGAAACTGTCCGGCAGAAATTAAATTGCTCGAGCCATATTGGGAGGCCTGTGCACATTTCCCGCAAAATGTACACCCACAATGAAACTCCGTATTTAGTCGGTCATCAGAACGCATGGGTTCGCCAGTTCACGATTGGAAAAAAGTCCCACACTCTAGTGCGGGGTTAACAAGCATCGGCAACCCATGTCAACGCGGATTTCACAGTCAGGCTTCACGCCTGCCCCAAAGACAAAATGCGAGCTACACGGCTGACGTAAGAAACAGCGGCGACACCCATTTGCTTCTCGAACGGTGCCAAGAATGATCCAAACCCATTCCCCAACACGAGGAATTTGATGTGAAATCAAAAAAACTAGCAAACCAATATCAAATCGTCGAACACGATGAATCAGCGATCATCAACCTTCGATCTGAGATCGCATCGACTCATGAGCACTCGCCAGAGCATTAGGTAGCTCGGAGGCATTTTTTCCTCCGGCTTGTGCCATGTCTGGCCTACCGCCGCCACCGCCGCCCACAAGTTTCGCAGCATCGCCAACCCAATTTCCAGCGTGGCAGCCGCGCGTTACCAAGCCTCTACTGACCCCCGCTACCAAAACAACGCGGCCTTCTTGGGCTGACGCAAAAAAGATTGCTGTCTCACAATCAGATTGCTTTCGAATCTGATCAATCCAGCCCCTCATCACATTAGGATTTGCTCCTGGTGTCTCCGCAACCAGCAACAAAGTATCGCCAATTTTCTCTGATTGACTCAACAATTCATCGATTGAAACCTTGCCGCCCGCAGTCGACTTCCGTATCTCATCAACGAGTTTGCTGTGATCCTTGAGCAAAGCATCCAAACGATGGCAAACATCGTCAATCGACACATTGAGTCGTCGAGTTAGTTCACGAACGGCATTCCTCACTTCGTAATAGTCAGAAAGATTGACTGGCACTCCATCACCGGTATAGCTGAATTCTTTTTGATGCTCTGTACTTTTACCGGAAGCGAGTTCTTTTTTGAGGGATCGTACTCCATCAATAAGTTCGATTGCCGCAGAAAGTGCGTGACCGACCTCGCAGTTTATTAGGTCTGCTACTTGCTTTAATAAATCTCTTGTTTGCTCACGATGCTCAATAGCACGCGTTCCCGTTAATGCCTCAATTCGACGAGTGCCAGTGGAAACACTCTCTTCAACAACAATTTCAAACGACCGCACGTCCCGTGTATTTTGAAGGTGGGTGCCGCCGCATAACTCTCGGCTGAACTCACCCATCGAGACCATTCGACATGGATCAGGATACTTTTCACCGAACAACATCATTGCACCAACTCGTCTTGCCTCTTCGAGTGGGACTGTATCCCAAACAATTGACTCAGATGCATCAATAAGCTTGCTGACATCTTGTTCAATGGCAACCAATGTTTCATCAGCGATTGCCTTTGGATTATTAAAGTCAAATCGCAGTCGGTCTGCTTCTACCTTACTACCCTGCTGTTCGGCATGTCTCCCAACGTGCTGATGAAGAGCGTGATGCAAGAGGTGAGTTGCAGAGTGGGCACGTGCCAATGCCAAGCGACGCTCCTCATCTACTTGGGCTGTACATTGCTCACCAGCATGAATCTCACCTTGAACCAATCGTCCCGTGTGGACAATAAGACCGGCGTGCCGCTGCGTGTCGATCACCTCAAACTCAAAAGCTTCCGAATAGATACGCCCCGTATCTCCGATCTGCCCACCAGATTCCCCGTAGAACGGTGATTGAGCGAGAACAAGGCGGATAACATTCTCGCCCGGTCGATCGAGGTGACTAAGCAGTTGACCTTCTTCGTCACCTTTCTCTCCCGCACCAGTGATGATTCCTTTAATCTCAACGTTAGCCGAGATGGTGTCGTAACCAATAAAAGGGGTTTCGCGTAAAGCTTCTTTTAAGGTTTCAAGCGGACCTGTTTGAAATAACTCTCGTTGTCCAGCTCCACTGTCGATGGCATGCTGATCCATCGCTTGCCGGTAGCCATGCCAATCAAATGTAAAGTTTTGCTCTGCACTCAGCGTCTGCAACAACTCGGGCGGTACGCCGTAAGTGGAATTCAATTCCGCCGCCGCATCGCCTGGAACCATCACGGCTGATTCATCGCGCATCTGTTCAAATAGTTGTCCGATGCGTTTCATACCTCCATCAATTGTGGAGAAGAATGCTTTCTCCTCAGATTCGATAACCTCTGCCACGCGTTTGGTCGTCTGCTGTAACTCGGGATACGGATTTTTAGAGGCGTCTGCCACAGCTTGAACAAGCTTAAACAAGAATGGTTCACGAATATCCATCTGGTAGCCATCCAGAACCGCTCGTCGAATCAACCGCTTGATCACATACCTAGCATCTTTTGGTCCCGGATAAACATTTTCGTGGATTGCAAACACACAAGCACGCGCATGATCAGTGATGCGACGCAAACGCCTTCCATTATCACTTTCATACTCATACCTCTTACCGGTTACCTCAGAGGCAGCCATCAAAATAGAATAGAGATTATCAATGTGATAATTGGTCGGAACTCCCTGAAGCACACTTGCAGTTCTCTCAAGCCCCATACCGGTGTCAATATTCTTGCTCGGTAAAGGATGTAGGTTCTCGGGCGGCTCTCCGACACGATTAAACTGCGTGAAAACAAGATTCCAAATCTCGACATCGCTACCATCTTCGAGATGGTAATAGATTTCACTGCAAGGACCACATACTCCGTCGGGTCCTTCACTTGGTGCCGAGGCAGGCCAAAAGTTCTCATCCTCATCAAGACGCACGATGCGGGAGCTAGGTATACCGATCTTCTCATGCCATATTCCGTAAGCTTCATCATCGTCTTTGTAGACGGTGACACTCAAACGCTCCTCGGGAATCGCAAGCCACTTTTTACTCGTTAAGAACTCCCACGCCCAAGCGATCGCTTCCTGCTTAAAATAATCTCCGAAGCTAAAGTTTCCGAGCATCTCAAAAAATGTGTGATGAAAGGCGGTGCGTCCGACGTTATCGATATCACCGGTCCGCAAGCACTTTTGGCAAGTGGTTGCTTTCGTAAAATCTAATTTCACCTTACCGAGAAAGTGATCCTTAAACTGATTCATCCCCGCAGGGGTAAAAAGCACCGATGGATCCCAAGACGGCACAAGCACATCGCTAGGACGACGAACACATCCTTTGGTCTCGAAGAATTCTAGATATTTCTCACGTAGTTCGTCAGTTTTCATTGTTGGTGGCTGGGTTAGCAATGCAAGTAATGTGAGGTTTGGACCTCATGGCCGCGAACACAAATCTGTTGATCAACGGATTTGCACCGCAACCGAGGTAACTCAAGAACAAAGCGCATTGTTGAAAATGCGTTATCCCAAGATCATATAGAAAGTTTCGGGAAAATCAGAAGGCCTGAATAAAGCTCTTTTGGGCAGACACTCAGAATTTTGCCACAAAAGGATGCTCGAGGTGGTCATATTCTGGCGTCGGGTTGCGACACCGAATACCACCGCCCAAAAGCCCCCCCGGTAGTTGCAACTGGAAACTTGGTGTTCCACTTCTTGTCGATCGGATCAAATTGCGGGCAGGCACGCGTCATATTTCGCTACGATACAACTCCCCCTAAGTATCAAATAAAGTAGATCGATGAGTTGGAAAGTTGCTCCATCACCCCCCAAGAAGATCTGATCTAACCCACGCGACACCATGAAACCATCTTTGAACACTCTTGCGACCTACGTTGTATTCCACAGCGTGTTGTCGTTCATCAGCGTCTGTGCAGCGCAAACGGTTGAAAATCCAAAGATTTCAAATCCCGGATTAAAACAAGATGCGAAGCATCAGAAAATCTCCTCCGTTATTTCTGAAGATCCAAAGTACGCAACATTTGGAATCTATCAACAAACCGCTCCAAGGCCAAAATCCGCAAAGCCAATTTCGGTTCGACTCCCTCTTGATCTCCCGCACGGCACACGCATCGCTTTGATCGGCAATACCCTTCTCGACCGTTCCATCCACTTTGCCCACCTGGAATCACTGATCTATCAACGATACCCAGAAAAAGAAATCGTCATCCGCAACCTAGCGTGGTCCGGTGACAGTGTGGATTTACGTCCGCGGCCAGAAAATTTTGCTGATCTGTTCCAGCATCTGCACCATGAGAAAATCGATCTGATCATTGCAGCGTTTGGTTTCAATGAATCCTTCGCTGGGAAGAAAGGCCTGAGTTCATTTCGGGAAAAACTTATTCAATTCATCGATCAACTTCGCAGTAAGGCCTTCAACGGGAAAAGTGCTGCAAGAATTATACTTCTGTCACCAATAGCAAATGAAAACCTGCCAGCTATTCCAGCCGCAACCTTAAACAACGCAAATCTGCGTCTCTACACCGAAGTGATGCGACAAGTCGCTGAAGAAAAAGAGATTGGATTTATCAATGCGTATCAGGGGACTGAGGAATTAATGAGTGGCGGTTCAATGCAATACACAATTAACGGCGTTCACTTGAACTCGCTAGGTTATGATGCATTTGCCGAATTAGTTTACCGTGCACTATTCCAAGAAACGCCGCCACAGATTGATGAGTCCATTCGACAACTTGCAATGGATAAGAACAGGCAATACTTGAGGCGATATCGCCCCCTCAACACTTTCTATTACACCGGTGGCCGGCGCAAAGATTATGGCTACTTGGACTTTTTGCCGGCAATGCAGAGTTTCGATCTTTTAGTCGAGAACCGCGAGCGCGCAATCTGGAACACAACAGCAAATGAACCTTCCAACATCGACGACTCCAATGTTCCTCCACTGCCCGAATCCAAGACAAGTCGAGGCGCGAATCAATGGCTGTCCGCGGAGGATGAACTAAAGGCGTTCAAGGTAGACCCTCGATTCGAAGTCAACTTGTTCGCTGGTGAAGAACAGTTTCCAGAATTGGCATGCCCCATCCAAATTCGTTGGGATTCCAAAGGCAGGCTATGGGTCGCATGCTCAACCACTTATCCACACGTCTATCCGGGTAATGAACCCAATGACAAGATCATCATCCTAGAAGATACCGATCTCGATGGCAGAGCCGATAAGTCGACTGTTTTTGCGGATGATCTACACATTCCGCTATCGTTCGAGTTTGGAAACGGCGGTGTCTACGTTTCCGAAATGCCAGATCTCACCTTCTTAAAAGATAGTGATGGGGACGACAGAGCCGATATTCGTGAACGTGTTCTCACTGGATTCGGCACCGAAGATTCACACCATGCTCTGCATGATTTTGTCTGGACGCCGGACGGTGATCTGCTCTTTCGAGAATCCATCTTCCATCATTCGCAAGTTGAGACACCTTATGGTCCGATCCGCCAACAAAATAGCGGATGGTTTCGATTTGATACGCAGACACAAAGACTCACAAGCTTCGGTACATACCGCAGTACTAACCCGTGGGGAGTGACGTTTGATGATTGGGGCCAACACGTCGCGAGCCACCCCATCTATGCAGCAGCTTTTCATTCCCTTGATCCACCTTACCCACTACAACATGCGACACCGAAAGGACTTCAAGCCTACTCGGGTACATGCGGGCAAGAATTCATTGACTTTGCAACTTTTCCAAATTCCATGCAAGGCGATTTTATCAAAGTTAGATATAAACCCACCAATCGTGTTGAAATTCATCACTGGAATGAAAAAGCTTTTGGCTTCGAAGAAGAATACGTAGGGGACCTCATCTTTTCAACAAACCTTAGTTTCATTCCCGTTGATATCAGCTACGGTCCGCGAGGAGCCCTTTACATTTGTGATTGGTACAATCCAATCAAAGGACACGCACAATATTCTTTGCGGGATAATCGACGTGATCGACATTCTGGGAGAATCTGGCGAGTCACCGCCAAGAACATGCCACTACAAGATCCACCAAAGATTGATAAAGCTTCGATAGAAGACTTATTATCCCTTCTGAAGCGACCGGAATATCGGATTCGTTACTGGGCTAAGCGAGAACTCCGTGGTCGCAATCATCAAGATGTGGCTAGTGCTTTGCAAAAATGGATCGACAAGCTTTCAGCTGAAGATGATCGTTTGCGGCATCACCAGATGGAAGCAATTTGGCTCTCCAGAGGCATCAAAGCTCCTCAACTCAAACTGGTTCGCGAATTAATAACCTGTGAAGCTCATCACGCACGAGCAGCTGCAACACGACAGTTGCGATTCCTACATTCACAGATGCCGGACGCGATTGATCTTCTTCGCATTGCAGCGAATGATGCATTTGGTTTGGTACGTATGGAAGCCGCCATTGCGTCCACCTATATCGGTTCAAAAGAAGCGCTCGACGCGATGTTGGATGTGATGAAATATCCTCGCGAGGAACACTTGCAATACGCAATCGAATGCGCTCTCGGATCAGCAGCACTTCGCCAACATTGGGAAAATGATTCTAACTATCACATCGAATCAATTCTCAAACAGGCAAAAAGTGATTCGGGGCTGATGGAACCACGGCCCACACCAAAACAACTTCAATTTGATCAACAAAAAGAAGTGAAAACCCTCGCTATCAGTTGTGTCCCTGAGCGAATGCGCTTCACGGTTGAGCAATTTGACGTCAAAGCAGGACAACCACTCAAAGTAATTTTTACTAACCCTGATGCTACCGACCATAACCTCTTATTCATCAAGCCGAACAGTTTGAGTCAGGTGGGTATGGCTGCAAACGAGATGGCTCGCGATCCGAAAAACGCCAATTCTGATTTTATTCCAACCGATCAGAAAACCCTGATTTTGCAGGCCACACCAATGATTGGTCCTACCCGCCAGTCCAAGGTTCATGTTTTGCGTTTCAACGCCCCAATCGAACCTGGGATCTACCCCTACCTTTGTACATTTCCCGGCCATTGGGTCGTGATGCGAGGTGAGATGGTGGTGACTGACGATCAGAACGATGTAACTTCCATCCTTGCGAAAGCTGCCCCCAAAGTCATCAAACATTGGACGATGGAAGATTTCACAACCCTTAAAACCAAGCACGATGAAAAAACAATCATGGATGGCATGCAGGCTTTTGTAAAAGCAGGATGCAATCAGTGCCATCAACTAGCAGGGCATGGGGTCAACTTAGGACCAGACTTAACGACAGTTGGAAAACGTCTAAGTGGCAGGAGATTGCTTCAACAGATCCTAGAACCATCATCAGAAATACATAAAGATTTTCGATCATGGAAAATCCTCACCGCTGATGGACAAGCAATCAACGGAATCATTCAAAAGGAGACACAAGAGAGTATCGAATTGGTCACGAATCTTCTCTTACCCGACAACATTACCTCGGTTTCCAAGAGCGAAATCGACTTAAAAATCGAGTCCAAAATCTCATCGATGCCGGCTGGATTAGTTGATGTACTCAGTCGAGAAGAAATCTTATCTTTGGTGGGTTTTCTCGAGTCAGATGGCTTCACATTACCACTACACCTACTTGATCAACACGGGCACTCCCATACCACCAAATAGTGAACCAATTTACCTCGATCTGTAACCCTTTGGAATGAAAACGAATCCATTGGGAAAATCGCTTTGCATAGAGTTTTACACTCACCTTTCGGGGATAATAACTCGCGTATAAGGACTCGAAAGGTAAGTGCGATACGACTTCCCTTTAACAACAATAGTCTTTCGATGATTGGAAAACACATCCAATGTTTTCACTTGCGGTCGCGTAACTATCGTGGCAAACCACAAATCATCTTTCTCCTCGTAATGCATCGGTAGACTGTTATTAGGAGGTATCAGTTCAGATAAATAACGTGGTGTCCCGTCATCAGCACGGTTTTCCATCCACCATATCCGCCCTGTTTCGGCTGGTGTTCCCTTGGGAAATATTACTCGCAATTCGACTGCGTCTTTCACAGCCTTTACATTCACCTTTGGTGGGATAAGCATGAGCCCTTTGGTCTGCTGAGGAAAAAAGTGCGAAAGTAAAAAAGCAGATTTATTTTGCTGATCGCGTTCAATTTGCGGGTGCCCTTTTTTGCCATGACCAGTGTTGGCACCAAGATAAATTGGTATCCCCGGGTGATGCGTGCCACCCCACAGTACGTCATACGCAACCATATCGTGCGTACCGGGGTGAAATAACATCGCCACGTTCCGTTCGCGAAGTTGATCCAAGTTCCTCGATATGAAGACGTCATCGGAAATCTCTGCAGCAAATCGCTCTAGATCTTTCCATCCATAACCTGCAGAGAGAACCGCCTCATGAAAACCGGGGCCAAAGTGGCCGCCAGAAAAAACCCCTCGTCGTTCCTGCGTGGACTCTAAGATGCCCCAAGCTCGCCGATCATACGAACGAAGCGGTGAATCCCAGATGGGCGATACGGAGGCGTGAATCGCTGTCATTCTCGAATCATGAATGATAGCCATCGAGGGGCTTGCCCCATTTTTCGATCCCCCGCTTACGGCAATCTTGCCAGACGCAAAATGATTCGGCTCAGAATATGCCAACGTGATTGCACGCATCAGTGTAGCCGGCCAAGCCCAGTACTGAATCTTGAAACGTGGATTGAGGGTGCGCGCGAAACGGCGCTCAGCTTCATTGGCTAATGCGGCTTGCCCATAGGTTCGCGGCTCCTGCACAACGGTTTTAACCAGACCGACACCACCCTCGATGAGTATTTGTTCTAACTGATTAAGCCCTGCTTCTTGCTCCAATTTCATCGGCGTATTTGAACCAGTGAGATGAAAGCCCTTCGCTCTCGTGTCTGCGGGTACGATCATTCGTACCGGAACACGAAATTCTTGCCCGGGCCAAATTTCTCCCACGTTAATTGTCACCAACTTCTGGCGTGTCGGCACTTGCCCTGACACATCGTGCCAAGGTTGTCTCACCGTTACTTCTAAAGTTTGATGATCGCGGATTTTCTGCATATCGAATAACTGGTCCGCTTGAGCGGGTCCCAGTGCCGAGCAAATCGTACCAAGCGTTACCGCTATCAGCCAATGAAGGCGTGTCGCACTCATTCTTAATCACCAATATCTTCTAATGCCATCGTGACCATTGCGCGTTGATGCGACTCAGAAAACTCTACGCGGGGTGACTCAGGATACTCGCCTCTCGTTGCCACATCTGTCTCCGGAAATACAAACATGTCGGAAACCTTTTTACCCTCATTACACGGTTCAACTGTCAGCAATAAAGGACAATTCTCCACGCAAATTCGCTTGGTCGTTTTTTCGCCTTCCGACTCTCGAGAGTACTGAAAATCTACCCAAACCGTTTCTTGATCAACGCCGGGGTTCACTGGAATTTTTAATTTCATCCATTGCCATTCTGCTGGCAGGTTTTCTTGCAACCAGAGTCGTTGCCGAGGTATCGAATAACTAATCCCGGCAAAACCCTCGAGATAAAGCAATATTTTTCCGGCATTAAAGTTTGAATACTGATCGCCAAATTTACTGCCAGACCGAGTGTACGCCTCCGGAGCAACAGGAATATTCCACTCATCATCAAAGTTATAGTTAGACAGATGATTGATCGCCAAATTCTGCGCGATCACACCCATCCTTTGCTGAAACATCCCGCTCAATGTGAAATATGCGGTGTCTGGTGTGTAGCCAAAGGAATGGTCGATGGAACTAGAAAAATCACTCATCGATTTTCGCGACATTGCGAGTGGGAAAAAATCGCCGTAAAAGCCCGCTTTGTGATTCAAAGCCCAGGCCTCAGTCATTTGCAAAGCGTATTCGCGCGGAAAATATGGGGACCGAAAATGCCAAAAACCATTCGTCATCAACATTCCATCACGCGGACCTGCAAAGTAACGTGAATGACGATGTACCTCCCATCGCTGTTCAAACCACGAATCCATCTGTTCTTCGTTACGCTGCACGATTTTATTCCAGTGCAACACATCCTTGCTGTGTCCCAGTAATTGCGCCATCTGCAGCAAGATCTCAGCAACTACAAAATGATTCGAAGCAAACGGGGCGATCTGATCGTAGAAAACATCACGGAAGTACCCCTCGTAACAGTCTCTTAGAAATTCAACGTCCCCCGTATGCTGATAGATCTGCCATGCACCGAGCACATGCTCTGACAACTCGTTACCGTAGACACCTGAATGCCAAGTTGTCCCCTTATTATCCGCCAATGCAATGACACCATTATCGGCTTTTAGAAAGTGACCAGATGTAAACAGATGCTTCCACGTTAAAACATTTCCGTAGGCGTAATGGGGCTTATTCTGCAACCACGCTCCAACTCGGATCTGAAACGTTGAATCATACCGATGTATTCCGAGGAAATTATTAACTGCGGTTTGCGTATGCGACTCTTTCTCCCATCCATCTCCAACATTGATGTAATACATTAGGTAAAGAGACCACAGATAATAATAAATTGCTTCGTGCTTTTGCTCTGAACATCGAAACCAAGGTATCTGTTGATTTAACTCAACGTTAACCGCAGATGTTTTCTCGAACATTGCTTCCCGCACATTGCGCGCCCCTCCGAACATGTACGGTGCATCAGAATTTCTACCTGTGCTAGACGAGGCAACCTGCCCACCAATTTCGTTCGCTGCTGTGATCGCCAAGTCATATTGGTCATTCATGGCCCAGACGATCGCCACACCCTCCTGATCGCAATGAACCACAAACTCATAAACCTGTTGCCCTTTTTCCCCAGTCGAAAAACTGCAGGTGGACGATATATCCTGGGACACTTTCAGTACGGTACTCATGCCGTCGTACATGATTGGCGCAACCCTCTCTAATCGATCCGTGTCAGGCTTGCACTTTGTTGTCCCACCTTCGACCACATGAATGGCATTTTCGGATTGGACATATCGAATTGATGCAGTGCTGCTAACGCTATGGCGGCCAAAAAAGCTCTGCCCATTGAACTGCAACTTAACTGGCTGCGATGCGGTAATGAGTGTGCATGCGGCGTCGTTTAGCCCAATGAACTTTTCCTCCTTGATAGTGACTCCTTCAACCTGATACTCGCAAATCAATCGATCAGGCCGCCAAATCATTTTTTTCGGAACTGGATGCTGGTATTCTTTACCACCCACCAAGACGCTTCCGTAAAGAACACGTGTATCTTTATAAAACTCCCACCCGCCGAAATCATTACCTGTTCCCGTGTCTGCTGCACCGGATCCATTACTTCGCGTGATTCCCACCCCGCGACCTCTAAGGTCGTGAAAAAATGGATGTGTTAAGCCAAGGGTCTCATGCTCCTGAAGATTCCAACTGGCATGAAAACCGCCAACGTAATAGGTGACATTACCAGCGAGAAAGCCATGCTTCTTACCTTGGATCTCCTGCGAAAGTCGCTCGCAATAATCCGTAAATGGTGGGGCTTCGGCATTGACGTGATTAACAATAGCCAAGGTAAGGATGAGCCAGCAGAAGATACGGGTTGCTAGATCTCTGAGCACTTAATGAATCTCCCGCAGTTGCTTGTCCCAATCTTGATCCCACGTTTGCAAACGACTTCGCGGTGGAAGGCAAACATAAAATGACGAGACATCCTGTCGTCAAAGATTATTCTCGCGTTGTTGGTCAAGTGATTGTAACTCAACTGGTAACTCACCATCTCGTCGGTCAGCCAGCTGCCTGAGCACTCGAGCATCGACCTGAGTGGATATAAATCGAATGCCACCAGATCCATCGAGCAGATGTACTCCGGCTGGGTGACGACTTCCAATCGTCCCAACTACATCTACACTTGGCCGTTGATAAATATTGACATCTGACGAAATACCTTCTCCCACGTTCCGAATTGTCGCACTGGTACCGCTAAGCCAACCCAAATCATACATCGTGGTCAGTTTCTCTGAAACGAAAGCGGTATTTGAAAGACCATCTTGGATGTCATCGATTGCCAGCGTCGTATTTAGAACAAATACTCCGTAATCAGTCTCGTCGATTGTTTTTTCGGTTGGATGATGCAAACCTACATAACTACTTGCATTCGATAGATCTTGTATCGACGATGGACAGCGAATACCTGGAAACTGTAGTGTCAACACATCTCGATTAGCCTCACTGTAAACACCTACTGATCGATCAATTCGCGATGCAACTACCGGTTGGCCTAACAAGCCAGAAAGGCGTCCAATCCAATTGTGATGATTTCCTTTCGCCTGACTTAACACAGGACCCGAATCTGCAACCGTACCAACTGGATAATGCAACCAACGATCGTGATAACCTTGAATCGCGAGTCCCACTGTGGCGAGATAGGTTTGGCACGTTAACCTACGACTTGACTCTCTCATGGCTTGAACCGCTGGCGAAAGCAAACCCACCAGCATGCCGATAATCGCTATCACGACAAGCAATTCCACCAAAGTAAAACCAGCGCGATTTTTCGCCTGATGGAACGCATCCAAATGGAGCTTTGCAGTGTGCCTCACGCCGCATGTTGTGATACTCATTTTTCTAAAACCAATCTCTGTACGTACCTGTATGGTGTAACAACGTCAGTCACCACTTCGAACTCACTGCCGCACATTACTCTGTATTGTCACGGATGTTTCCCGTTGAATGGTTGCGATGACTTACAATCCTCCTGATTGCCACGATTTGTTTACCAGCCTGCTGCAACCTCGCAAACATTTCTATCTCATTGTCCGGTGTTTCTTTTTTCTCCACCACTACAACCCTCCTACCTGAGTCATCAACCGGCATTCGATACTCCCCCGGCGCGAGTTGAGGAACCTCACTCAGGCCCGCAATCGCAGCCTCGAGCATTTGAATCTCGGTCTGTTGGTGCGCAATAACTCTCTCATTGTTCATACGTTTCACCATCGTCGCAGAGTAGGTGGCGAGCAATAGTGATAGAGACAATATCAGAATCAGCATCGCTGACCCTCTGTGATATCGCTTCCCCGAGGAACCACGATGTCCAATCAAATGGAACACGCTCATGGCATCTCTCCATTTGACTGACACGAAATGAAAATTGGATGCAGCGGATATCGCGAATCCGTGAAGACACAACTCATAGAATCGAGGTTTTCTTCAAACGTAAATTGAACCTTCACCTCAGCACCAAAGCGATAGTGATTGCGGTTAACCGGCAGTTGGTCGAAGGTTTCCACCAAACGCATAACAGAAGATTCATTTTCAATTTGGTATGAAACGAATCGCCCCTGATCGGGCGATTCCATAAAGACCTTGCCGTCGAAGTACTTTACAGAATCTGCTTTGCGAACCTCTGATCGAAAATCATTAGCAAAGCTTCGGATCTCATTGCGCACTTTCTGGCGCATCTCAAATTGCTGATAACTTTTCTGTGCGAGATATATCAAGCTAATCGTCGTTCCCATGATGGAACTGGTCAGTACTAACACCACCAGCAATTCCATCAAAGTGAAGCCTGCGTTGGCAAGAATGCGTCGCTGAATAAATCTAGCGGATGGCCGATTCAATTTCGTTCTTCTCCTTGTCATTCTGAATTGAAGCTCCATACATGTCGCACCACTGTCCCTGAGACATTTTCTTGGCGAAAAGTCAAATGCAGCCCCACCAAAGACTCGGCTTTTACTCCGTTCACTTCCACCGTGACCCCTGCTTCACCGGCCAATTCAATCGCCTTTTTCGGCAGATCTTGGTGTGGAATCTTCCCGACCGAATCGACCAAATTATCCATTGCCATCGTCGCACGTAATTTGCTGTGCTCATCGCGGTCCTGCTGCATCACCACCTGGTGCATTTTGAGCATTGTGGTGATCGCAATGGATAGAAACCCTACGGCTATAACTACCTCGAGCAAGGTAAAACCATGACCGATCGGCTCTCGTTTAGCACGATGAATGTAACTTCTCACGATATCCCTACGCTAATGCGTTGACGATGGAGTAAAGATACTGGAAAAGCAAGGCAGTGTGAGCCAAAACGTAGAACCCCAGCAGGGAAACAATTAGCGGCACAAACCAAGCGATTCGCAATCGCCAGCGATACATCAATCGTCGTTTTACCGATAACGCTAGTGATTCATAAGCTAACGACAAACTGCCATTTTTCTGTGCTGCCTCCAACCGAACACCATCTCTTCGCCGCAATAAGCCGGTACGGATTAACGCATCCTGTAGCGGGACGCCTTGGTCAAGCAACTGTGCTGTTTTCCGACATGTCTTAGCTACCCATCGGACCGAAGTCGTATCAGCGGCGGAAAGTAAGATATCTCGATCAGCCACTCCACCCGCACTACCCGTTGCGAGCGATCGAATCACTAAACACCTTTGATTCTCAAACCATGTAGGACCAAACCAAGGTATGCAGCGACTAAAAGTTTTTGGCAGCACCGTGACGCACATTGCCAGACCTAACCACGTTAAAAAACCGACCATGAACACGTTTGACATAAACACTAAGATGTCGGGCATGGTTCCCGTTCCAACCAACGACGTGAATGGCGGTGCCAATTCCAATTCATCAAACATCAACTCCAGTTGCGGCAAGACGATTCTGCGGGAAAACTGCCCGAGTGCCCAACAACCCGCTACCAAGGTCGCAAGATAAATAAACTGATGTGTCACCTGAGATTCGAGTTCCGTTGACAATTTTTCGTCGCTGTAATCGTTACCCTTTTGCCCCGCTAACCCCGTTGCATTGGAAAGGCTTGACTCGCCGAGCTTTGCTCCAGAATGCGTGATAAGGGAGACCATACCTGAATCAACGGGTAGACGAGAGGAACGAATGCTTTCTTGCAATGAGCATCCATCACGTAATTTCTTTACAAACCTACTTGTCTGATCTGACAAACGCCCGTGAGTGTAGCGACTGAGTTCCTCAAATACTCTCGCAAACGAGATCTGCTGTGCGATGGCTAACTGAAAACAACGATTGACAGCGAACCTTTCTTCGCGAACTCTCGATAGGTTTGCGGCAACGATTGAACCAACGAATAACAGAATCAAAAGAAAAGCGATCGGATGCGGTGTTGAAACAAGTAGCCCTATAATGCCAAGCACCCAGACGGTTTTCGCAATGACCTGTAATAAGCCTGAATAAAATCGCGTCCCTTTCCCCCTAGGCCTGTGACGCAACAATCGTGTCAGGCATTGAGTGATTCCGACTAGAATCACCATCGCCACAATCACATACAGATTAAGTAAGGGCGTGAACATTAGTACCAAAACCCCTTCATTGCTGCCTGAAGGAAAGTACTAGATAAGTAGATTGCATATGAAGCGAAAAATGCCGACACCAACAAGATCACATTGGATGTCAGAATTTCAGCTCGCTTAAGACGAGACATCGCCAATAAATGAAAATCTTCCGCTGTGCTTTCCCACAAATGATTCATCTTCTCGGGCTGCTGTTGGTCCGAAAAAGCTGCGGACAAGATAGCGAGTGGAGGTG